>NZ_CAUGRZ010000003.1:0-212126 GCF_959602185.1 uncultured Olsenella sp. | reverse complement strand
CATCGTCTCCAAGACCTTCACCACGCTCGAGACCCTCACCAACGCCCGCGAGGTCCGCACGTGGATGCTCGACGCCCTCAAGGCGGCCGGCGCCGTCGATGGCTCCGCCGAGCAGGACGCCGAGGCGATCAAGAAGCACTTCGTCGCCGTGTCCACCGCGCTCGACCTCGTCGCCGACTTCGGGATCGATCCCGAGAACGCCTTCGGTTTCTGGAGCTGGGTCGGTGGCCGCTACTCCGTCGACTCCGCCGTGGGCCTCTCGCTGATCGTCGTGCTCGGCCCCGAGCGCTTCGCTGAGTTCCTCGCCGGCTTCCGTGCGATCGACGAGTATTTCGGGCAGACCCCACTCGAGGAGAACGTCGTCGCGCTCATGGGCCTCATGAACGTCTGGTACGTCAACTTCTTCGGCGCCCCGACGCACGCCGTGCTGCCGTACTGCCAGTACCTGCACCGCTTCCCGGCCTACCTGCAGCAGCTCACCATGGAGTCCAACGGCAAGGGCGTGCGCTGGGACGGGAGCCCCGTCACCTCCGACACTGGCGAGATCTTCTGGGGCGAGCCGGGAACCAACGGCCAGCACGCCTTCTACCAGCTCATCCACCAGGGCACCCGCATGATTCCGGCGGACTTCATCGCCTTCGCCAACACCCCCAACCCCACCAAGGACGGGGACCAGGACGTGCACGAGCTCTTCCTGGGCAACTTCCTCGCGCAGACCAAGGCACTCGCATTTGGCAAGACGGCCGAGGAGGTGCGCGCCGAGGGCACGCCCGAAGAGATCGTGCCCGCCCGCTGCTTCACGGGCAACCGTCCCACGACCTCGATCTTCGGAGAGGCGCTGACGCCGCACGCACTGGGCGAGCTCATCGCCCTGTACGAGCACATCACCTTCGTCGAGGGGACGGTCTGGGGCATCGACTCCTTCGACCAGTGGGGCGTCGAGCTGGGCAAGCAGCTCGCCAAGCAGATCACGCCCGCCTTCCACGACGACGAGGCGCTCCAGGGCCAGGACGCCAGCACCAAGGCGCTCATCGCCTACTATCGCGCTCATAGGAAGTAGTAGCCCAGCGAGGGCGTCCCTCTCGCCTCCATGTCCGATGGTGAGAGGGCGCCCCTTCATATTCGCAGGGTCCTCCCTTGGCCCGCCGGCACACGTCCGGCGGGCTTTTTTGTCCCTTCAGCAGGAGAAGCAAATCGTTAATGACTGTTTCAGCTTTGTTTCGTTTACGCTGCGGAAGAGTGGTCTAGTTGGTTGGTCCCTGGCCTGTCGGGGGACCGCTGAAGAAGGGAGCCGCGCTCATGCACAGGAGCAACCTGCTCAAGAGGTTCGCCGTGGCTTCGATGGCAGCCGCCTCGATTGCCATGGCGACGCCGGTCCAGGCACTGGCGTGCACTCAGGTCTACATCGGTCCCAAGCTCACCGCCTCGGGTGACGTGCTGTACGGCCGCGCAGAAGACTATGCGTCGCGCCACGTGAAGATTTTCGGGGTCCAGGAAGCCACCGATGGCAAGACCTACACCTCGGAAGAGAGTGCCTTCAATCGGACGGTGGGGAAGACCTACCGCTACACCTTCGTGCGCGATGCCCAGGCGGACTGGGGAGAGCTGGCACCACCCTATGCCGAAGCAGGCATCAACGAGAAGGGCGTGACCTGCTCCGCCACGCTCACCACCGACTTCAACAGCAAGGTCGAAGCGGTCGATCCAAAGACGAAAGAGGGCCTGGGCGAGTACAACATCGCGGACGTCGTGCTCGGTGAGGCCGCCACTGCCCGTGAGGGAGTGGAGATACTCGGCGACGTCATGGACAAGTACGGCGCCCAGGACTGCAACCAGATCTGGGTGGGCGACGCCAACGAGGTCTGGAACTTCCAGCAGCTCTCGGGACACCAGTGGATCGCCATCAAGATCTCTGACGACGTTGCTTCAATCAATCCCAACATGGGCAACCTGCAGTTCAAGGTCGACCTGGCCGACAAGAGCGTATGTCTGCATTCGGAGGGCCTCGAGGAGACCGCAAAGAAGGCCGGCACCTACGTGACCTTCGCGGACGGTGGCATGGACGTCGCCAGCTCCTACGGCGAGACCGAGTCTGGCGCGGGTCAGAACACGCGCTATGCACAGGGTCGCTCCTACTTCGGCAATCCCCTCACCGACGGTACCTTCGAGGTCGATACCTCCGGCAGGGTGAGCGGTGTCAGCCCCGAGGCACGTCTCCTCTTCTTTACTCCTGGTCGCAGTGACTACTCCCTCTATGACGCACAGCGTTCCCTTGCGGCCCGCGGCGAGGGCACGCAGTTCAACGCCAACGAGAACAGCAAGCTCTATGCCATTGGGAACAACCGGACAATCGAGTCCCACATCTTCCAGACTCGCAGGGGGATGAGCCCAGATATCGCCACCATCCAGTGGGAGGCTCTCTCTCGCACGGAGTTCAGCGTCTACCTGCCCAGCTACTCGGCGCTTCTCACCGAGGTTCCGGGAATCTATGACAACTTCGAGACCATCAATTTGAGCCATGTGGGGAAGAAGGAGTCCATCGACAGCGTCGAGACCGCTCTTACTGATGCGGACGACGACACCATGGACTACGTCATGATGGACATCAACACCCTGACGTACAACAACCGCAAGGCCTGCGCCGCCGGCGTCGCCGACTACCTCAAGGTCGTCCAGACCCAGATCAACGACCAGCACGGCATCGTCGACGAGTACATGCGGTCCCTTCCCGAGGGCGAGCGCGGTCACTTTGCCAACGAGGCCTTCGACGTCGTCTCGACCCAAGTGTTCGAGAAGATGCAGGCGCTGCGCACGGAGCTTCGCGACTACGTCAAGGCAGGGGACTTCTCCGAGCCCTTCGAGTCTAGCGACCTCGACGGCGCACTGTCCTACGCCTCCAAGGTGATCCCTCCCGCCATCACCCAGCAGCCCACGTCTGCGAGCTACGAGCAGGGCAGCGGTGCGGTCGCGCTCTCTGTCGCGGCAGACAGCCGCACGGGCTCGCCCCTGAGCTACCAGTGGATGAAGTCAACGGACGGCAGCAACTGGAGCAACGTGGGCAGCTCCGACACCTACGTACCCCAGACCAGCACCGTCGGCGAGACCAAGTACAAGGTCGTCGTCTCCAACGCGGAGGGCCTGACCGCCGAGTCCGACGTCGTCACGGTGACCGTGAGCGAGCCCGTCGTCGAGCAGCCCGTCGGGACCATGTACCGCCTCTATAACCCCAACAGCGGTGAGCACTTCTACACTGCGAGCCTCGACGAGTGCCTCTCCGTGGTGTCTGCCGGATGGCGCTACGAGGGAACCGGCTGGTCCGCGCCCCTGAAGTCCGACACCCCGGTCTACCGCGTCTACAACCCCAACGCGGGCGACCACCACTACACCGCCAGCAAGGACGAGAGGGACGCGCTCGTGGCCCTCGGCTGGAGAGACGAGGGCATCGGCTGGTACTCCGACGACGCCCAGGGAGAGCCCCTGTTGCGCCTCTACAACCCCAACGCCACGTCTGGCTCCCACCACTACACGACGAGCCAGGGCGAGCATGACGCCCTCGTCAAGCTCGGCTGGAGGGACGAGGGCATCGGCTGGTATGGCGTGAAGGCAGGGTAGCCTCTCGCCAAGTCGTCTCTTCGGGGCGGGCCTCGCAGCTTGCGGGACCCGCCCCTGCTTGTGCGGGAAGAGCCATCCGCGACGACCGCGCGCCCTTCTCGCTCATGGAGAAATATCCACAACTGCGCGCATCAGCCCAGCGGTATTGTGTCGAGCGTTTGCCCAGGTAATATGCTCTCTGCCGGCTCCCCCACGGTTTTATATCCGGTTCGGAACTATTGAATGAACGTCAGAATCTACAACAGACAGGAGAGAGACACGGGCATGCCCCCGAATCCCGCAAGGCGGACGACAGGGCTACACATCAAGGACGTGGGCCGAGTGCTTCTGGCGTCCGTCATCGCGGCCTTCGCGCTGGCCGCTTCCATCCTCCTTTCCACGTCCGTCGTGGCGAAGACGGTCGAGGGAACCTTTGGCGAGGGCTGCTCCTACACGTTGGACGACAGGGGGGGAGCTCGTGGTCTTTCCGACCGACGGCGTCTCTGGCGTGATGGAGTCGGTCCACGCGATTCCTGAAAACGTGACCAAGAGGGTCGTCGCCATAAGCATCAGGTCCGGCGTCAAGGCACCAGAGGACTCGAGCGAGCTCCTCAACCTCAAGGGACTCAAGGTCGCGGACCTCAGCTGTCTCGACACGTCCTCGACCATCAGGCTCGCCAGCCTCTTCGAGGGTTGCTCCGAGCTGCTCTCGGTCGAGCTGGGCGGCATTGACACCTCCAAGGTTCAAAGTGTCGACCACATGTTCTACGCCTGCTCTTCGCTGACGTCCCTCGACCTCTCATCGCTGGACTTCAGGAGCGTGAGGGTTGCCAACGCCCTGGTCTCCGAGTGCTATGCCCTTGCCGACCTGAGGCTGCCCAAGACCTTTGGCACGGAGCTGTGGGGCATGGATGCCATGTTTGCGGGAGACTCGCGGCTTTCTGCCCTCGACCTTTCTGCGGTTGACATGGGTGCCGTGGCCGAGGCCCGGCATGTGTTCAGAGACGTCGCCGGCCTGGTCGAGTGGAAGGTGGGGAAGGGCTTCCGTCCTGCCGTGCTGGACGAGCTCCCCAGCTCCCCGGACGAGCGTGGCTGGTGGTCCGTCAAGGACTCCCGCTGGTACACGAACGACCAGATCAAGTCCCAGCGCAGCGGCATGGCCGACACCTACCGCAGCAAGGGGGAGGAGAAGCCCGTCCCCGAGGAAAAGCCGCAGGGTCAGGGCTCGACGCCCAAGAACGAGGGGGGCAAGCCCGCAGACCCGAAGCCTGCCGACCCCAAGCAGGACTCCGGCAAGCCTGCCGACCCCAAGCCCTAGGGCAAGGGCGGCGAGCAGGGCAAGACTCCCACAAAGCCCAGCAAGCCCAATAACGGTGGCGCCGCCAAGCCTAAGGCCGACCCCAAGCCCAACCAGAACCCAAAGCCGAGTCCCAAGTCCGGCAAGCAGGCCGTCCAGGCCCAGGCCATGCACCGCCTCTACAATCCCAACAGCGGTGAGCACTTCTACACCGCGAGCACAGGCGAGCGCGACGGCCTCGTGAGGGCCGGCTGGCGCTACGAGGGCGTGGCCTGGGTCGCTCCGACCAAGTCCGGCACCCCGGTCTTCCGCCTCTACAACAAGAACGCCGGCGACCACCACTACACCACGAGCAAGGCCGAGCGGGACAAGCTCGTGAGCCTTGGCTGGAGGTACGAGGGGATAGGCTGGTACTCCGACGACGCCAAGGGGCAGGCGCTCTTCCGTCTCTACAACCCCAACGCCAAGGCGGGGTCGCATCACTACACGGTCAACGCCGGGGAGCGCGACGGCCTGGTCAGGCTCGGCTGGCGCAACGAGAACGTCGGTTGGTACGGCGTCAAGGCCTAGGGCGCGCGTCCCTCTCGACTTCGAGGGCCCGGGCTGCCTTGGGTGGCCCGGGCCTCGTCGTCACGCTCGTGGCCGTTTGGTGTGAGCGGCACGCCCCACGTGCGACTTTGGTAGAGTTATCCCGCAAGCGCGTTGGGCGGGTTCGGGTGACGTCACACCTCGAACCTGGTCAGGGTCGGAAGGCAGCAGCCATAAGGGGCCTCTGGCGGGCACCCGTTCCCGCCGAGCGCGCTCCAGGGCGCTCCATGGCCACCTCGTGACCGGGAGCGCCTTTGTTATCTGGGGCGCCGTTCCCTGGCTGACATGCTGGCACCCGCTCCTGCGGGTTTGCGCCGAAGGACTGGGAGAATAGCATGGGCTTCGTAAGCTTCATCGCCGAGCTGCTGCGCGATCCGCGTGCCGCCATCGCCAGCTGGATTGCCATGGGTCCGTTCGCCGCCTACGGTTTCGTCTTCCTGATCGTCTTCATCGAGACCGGCGTGGTCTTCTTCCCCTTCCTGCCAGGTGACTCGCTCCTCTTCGCCTCGGGGTTCTTCGCCAACGGCGGCGGCTTCGACATCGTCTGGCTGTTGGGGGTCGTGTGGGCGGCGGCAATCCTGGGTGACCAGTGCAACTTCATGATCGGGCACTTCTTCGGCCGTCGCATCATCGCCTCGGGCAAGGTGAAGGCCATGACGCCGGAGCGCGTGGAGAAGACCGAGGCCTTCCTCGACAAGTGGGGGCACCTCGCCATCTTCCTGGGGCGCTTCTTCCCCTTCATCCGCACCTTCGTGCCCTTCCTGGCAGGCGTGGGCGGCATGCACTGGCGCAACTTCGTGCTGTTCAACGTGCTGGGCGGCATCACCTGGTCCACCCTCTTCACCCTGCTCGGATACTTCTTCGGCGGCATTCCCTTCGTGCAGAGGCACTTCGAGCTGCTCATCGTGGGGATTGTCCTGGTCTCGCTCGTGCCCACCGTGGTGGGCCTCGTGAGGAGCCGCATGGGCAAGGGCAGCCGCCGCGATGGTGGGCACGCGGCGTAGGGCCGCATCCGATTGCCTCGGCCGGCCATGTGGGGCGCCTGGACCTCGCCCGCCGGCATCTCGACCTACCCGCCGCGCCTTCTCCCTCCTACCGCTAAAGTCGTGGGGAGAGGGGATTCCGTTGTGCGGGGAGGTTGCGTGGGCACATCAGACGAGCTTGCTCGAAGGATCGAAGAGACGCTGGGCCGCATGACGTTGGAACAGAAGAGCGCCCTGCTCTCAGGGGGCTCCGCGTTCACCACGCGTGCAATGCCTCGATACGGCATTCCTGCCATGCAGTTCTCGGATGGCCCCCATGGCTTGCGCCTCCAGGCGGAGGGAGCCAATCACCTGGGCATAGGTGGCAGCAGGCCCGCAACGTGCTTCCCCACGGCGGCCACCGTCGCCAACAGCTGGGACCCGGGCATGGGAGAGGCCCTTGGCCGCGCCCTGGGCGAGGAGTGTCTGGCCCAGGGGGTGAACGTGGTGCTGGGACCCGGGCTCTGCATCAAGCGGAGTCCCCTCTGCGGCCGCGACTTCGAGTACTTCTCCGAGGACCCCTACCTCGCCGGCAAGATGGCTGCGGCCTACGTGCGCGGCATCCAGTCGACCGGCGTCGCCGCCTGCCCGAAGCACTTTGCCGCGAACAGCCAGGAGACGAGGCGGCAGGCGTCGGACTCCGTCCTCGACGAGCGCACCCTGCGCGAGCTCTACCTCACGGCGTTCGAGATCGTGGTGCGCGAGAGTGGCCCCAAGTGCATCATGAGCTCGTACAACCTCGTCAACGGCACCTACGCCAACGAAAGCGTCGGGCTTCTCACCGACGTCCTTCGCGGTGAGTGGGGCTTCGACGGGGCGGTGGTCACCGACTGGGGCGGCTCCAACGACCACGTCGCGGGCGTGCGCGCGGGATCGACCTTCGAGATGCCCGACCCTGGCCTCTCGCCCGTGCGGGAGCTCACTGCCGCCGTGCGAGACGGCCGCTTGGAGGAGTCGGTCGTGGACGAGCGCGTGAGGGAGGCTCTTGGCGTCATTCTGCCCACCTGCGCCGCAACCGCCTCGGCCGATGACGCCTTCGACGTCGGGGACCATCATGCCATCGCACGTGACGTCGCCGCCAACTCCATCGTGCTCCTCAAGAACGAGGCCACGGAACAAGGCGGACCCATCCTGCCCCTTGCCACGGGCACGAGGGTCGCGCTCGTCGGCGACTTCGCAAGCGTCCCTCGCTACCAGGGCGCGGGCTCGAGCCTGGTGAACCCCACCAGGCTCGATACGCTGCTCGGGTGCGTCGGGTGCTCCGGCCTCGAGCTCGTGGGCTTCGAGCCGGGGTACGAGCGCCATGGTGGCAAGGATGACGCCAAGGCCGCCGCAGCGATCGACCTCGCGCGTCGGGCCGAGGTCGTCCTGCTTTGCATGGGGCTGGACGAGCTGGTCGAGTCCGAGGGCATGGACCGTGACGACATGCGGGTCAATCAGAACCAGGTGGAGCTGCTCCGTCGGCTTTCGTCGGCGAACCCCAACGTCGTGGTGCTGCTTTCGGGTGGCGCGCCGGTCGAGTGCGACTGGGCGGACGACGCCCGCGCGCTCGCCTACCTCTGCCTGGGGGGCCAGGCCGGGGCAAGCGCGGCGCT
This sequence comes from uncultured Olsenella sp., assembly GCF_959602185.1. Lineage (NCBI taxonomy): Bacteria > Bacillati > Actinomycetota > Coriobacteriia > Coriobacteriales > Atopobiaceae > Olsenella > uncultured Olsenella sp. The sequence goes on along the minus strand of NZ_CAUGRZ010000003.1, from coordinate 204,033 downwards.
GGACGTGGTCTGCGGTCGCGTGAACCCCTCGGGAAAGTTGTCCGAGAGCTGGGCGAGGCGCCTCGCGGACACGCCGACCGCCAAGACCTTCCCCGCAGGGGGTCACGTCGCCGCATATCGCGAGGGGCCCTACGTCGGCTACCGCTACTACCAGACCGCGGGCGTGCCCGTTGCCTTCCCCTTCGGCTACGGCCTCTCGTACACCCGCTTCGAATACTCCCGGCCCAGGGTTGCCGCGGACGTCGTGACCCTGAGCGTCACCAACGTCGGCAGACGCGCTGGTGCAGAGGTCGTGCAGCTCTACGTGTCAAAGCCGAAGCGGGAGGTGTTCCGTCCGGAGCAGGAGCTCAAGGGCTTCGCCAAGGTCTTCCTGGAACCTGGCGAGACCAAGGGCGTGACCATTGCCCTGGATGACAAGGCCTTCCGATACTTCGACGTGGGGACCGGGTCCTGGGAGATCGAGGGGGGCGTCTACGAGCTGCGCGTGGGAGCCTCCTGCGAGGACATTCGCCTGAGGGCGCAGGTCGAGCTTGCGGGAACGGGTGCCAAGAATCCCTATGAGGGCCTTGACCTGCGTTCCTACGAGACGGGTAGGGTCAAGGAGGTCACTGACGCAGAGTTCGCGGCGCTTCTTGGCCGGCCGATTCCGCAGGAGCGCGCCACCATCGATCGCAACACCTGCTTCTGCGACCTCATCCACGGGCGCAGCCCGCTCCTTTGGCTGCTCTGGTCCATTTTCAACCTCCTGCGCAGGGCGGGGGAGCGCCGCGGCGTGCCGAACCTCAACGTGCTGTTCATCTGGAACATGCCCCTGAGGGCGCTTGCCAAGAACGCCGGAGGGGTCTTCTCCATGGCCGCCGTCGACGGCCTGGTGATGGAGGCGAAGGGGTTTTGGGTCATCGGGCTGCTTCGCATGCTGGTGGGCATCGTCGCGAACATGGTTCGCAATGCGGTTCAAGCCGGTCGACTGGCAAGGGAAGTCACCTAGCGGCGCGGCCGTCGGCGAAAAGAGGAAGTAAGCTGGCGCAAGCGGAGTGGACGGACGAGAGGGGACGTGCTCATGGGCTTCGGGGAATGGACGAGGAAGAACGAGGGCCTCTGGCAGTTCATCCTGTTCAACCTGCTGTCCAATATCTCCACGGCCACGCGCTTCGCCTGCACCTGGGTGGGGACAGCGGTGTTCGCTTGCCTCACGACCGAGTTCCACTTCCTCATCTTCAACTACCCGTCTTCGGGCGGCGGACTTGGCGCCTTTGTCACCTTCCTGGTCGCCGAGGTGGCCGCCCAGGTGGTGAACTTCTTCGTCCAGATGAGGTTGGTCTTCAGGTCTGACGCGGACTTCGCACAGTCTGGTCCCAAGTACGCCGTGCTGGCCGTGCTGATCGTGGTCGTGAACCTCGTGCTTCCGGGCTACGTGCAGGACTTCTGCGTCAATTCGCTGGGTCTGTCCAGCGGGCTTGCGGCAACGGTGGCGTCGGTGGTGAACACGCTCCTTGCCGTGGTGGTGAGCTTCCCCCTGCTCAAGTTCTGGATCGCGCCGGCCGCGAGGTAGGGCCTGTGTCGCGCCGGCCGTGAGGTGGGGGCCTGTGTCGCTCGCGCCACGGGGCTGTGCCCCGAATCGCGCCGGTCGCGAGGTGCGTCATCGCATGTCCTCTTGCGCAGCACCCAAGTCATCGCGCTCCTCTCGCCCCTGCGTTCTCTATGCATTTTCCTGAAGCCGTTCGACAAAAGCCCAGGTAGATTTTGGTCGAGCTCAGGAGAAGGCATAGAGAACGGCGTGCGTTTCAGCAATCGGCATAGAGAACGACAGCAGTTTCATGAGAAGGCATAGAGAACGTCAGGAGGAGGCATAGAGAACGGGGAGGGGGCGCAAGTCGTGGACCGCCCGCGCCGCTCCGGGGCCTTCAATGCGGGCCGCTGCAGTCGGGGGCGCCCGCGCGGGCCGGGGCATACATGACCGTGCCCCCGCGCGGCTATACTTGTGGCTCGGACAAGAGGCGCGGAGGTCAGATGGAATCCCTGTATAGAAAGTATCGCCCGCAGACCTTTGCGGACGTGGTGGGGCAGCAGCATGTGGTGGGCACCCTGGAGCGCGCGGTGCTCGAGGGCAGACAGAGCCACGCCTACCTCTTCTGCGGCCCGCGCGGGACGGGCAAGACCACCATGGCCCGCCTGCTCGCCAAGGCGCTCATGTGCGAGAGGGGCGCAGGCCAGCTGCCCGATGGTAGCTGCGAGCAGTGCAGGCTCATCGCGGCCGGGGAGCATCCCGACGTTTACGAGCTCGACGCGGCCTCACGCACCGGCGTCGACAACGTGCGCGAGGAGATCATCAACAGCGTCGGCTACGCGCCGGTCCGTGGCCGCTACAAGCTCTACATCATCGACGAGGTCCACATGCTCACGACGGCGGCGTTCAACGCGCTGCTCAAGACCCTCGAGGAGCCCCCCAGCCACGTGGTCTTCGTGCTCTGCACCACCGACCCGCAGAAGATTCCCGCCACCATCCTGAGCCGCGTCCAGCGCTTCGACTTCCATGCCATCGCCCACGAGGACATCCTGCACCAGCTCCAGAAGGTGTGCCAGCAGGAGGGCTTTGGCTACGACCCGGCTGCCCTCGAGCTGGTCGTCCGTCACGCCCGTGGGGGCATGCGAGACGCGCTCTCCACCCTGGAGCAGCTCTCGGTCTTCGGCGGGGGACAGGTCTCGGCCGAGGCGGCGCGCGACCTCCTGGGCGAGGTGTCGGGTGCGCAGCTCGCGCAGACCTCGCTCGCATTGGCAAGGCGTGACGTCGCCGCGCTCTTTGGCGAGGTGGCGACTCTGGTTGACGCCGGGCGAGACCTGCTGCAGTTCTCCCGCGAGCTGGCCGCGCGACTGCGCGACTGCTATGTGGTCGCTGCCGTCGGGGCGAGGCTCGGAGTCGTCGACCTGTCGGAGGACGAGATGCGCGCTCTGGACGAGGAGGCGGCTGCCTTCGGGTCGCCGGACCGACTGTCGCGCGCGCTCGGCATCATGGGGGACGCCTCGAGGGAGATGAGGACCGCCACCAACCAGAGGCTCGTACTCGAGGTGGCGCTCACCCGGATCGCGCGGCCCAAGTCCGACCTCACGCTGGACGCGCTCGCGGACCGCATGGCCGAGCTCGAGCGGCGGGTGGCGGAGCTGACGGCGGGTGCCGTGGCCGCCCCCGTGCCGGTGGCCCCCGTCCAGGTGCCTGCGCCGACAGGCGAGAGGCCCGTGCCGACGACGCCGGCGGCCCCCGTCCGGTCGTCCGTTCCCACGGGCGAGAGGCCCGCGCAGCCAGTGCAGGCGGCTCCCGCCCAGCCCGGGATTACGAAGCTTCCCGCATCCGCCCCATCGCCCGCGGCACAGCCGGCGTCGGCCGCCGTCCCTGCCCCGGCCCAGCCAAACGTGTCGTCCAGGCCGAAGCCTGCAGCAGCGCCGGCCTCCGTTCAGGCGGCACCGACGAACCCGGAGCCCATCCCCGCGCGGCCGACGCAGGCCGCTACCCCCACTCGGCCCAGCTCGTCGACCGTGGGACTTGTGGCGCACGCCTTCCCCGCGGTCACGGATGGGGGAGAGCTCCAGCGCCGTTGGCAGCAGGTGTGCGACGGCCTTCTCGCCTCCGACCCCCCGCGCGGCTCCCTGCTCCTGCAGTCCTCCGCCCTCAAGGACGACGGCGAGGTCCTTCAGGTCAACCTGCCCAAGGGCTCCGGATTCTCGGTCAAGATGCTCGAGCGCGACGACGTCCGCTCGGTGGTCGGGACTGCCGTGGAGGAGGTCTTTGGGCACAGGAGGCTCGTCTTTGCCGAGTCCAGCCTGGTTGGTGCGGACATAGCGCGCAAGCTCCGCGCCGAGCCTCCCGCCGCAGCGCCGGCTCCCGTGCGTGCTCAGGCGCCGTCTCCCACGCCGGTGCCGGCGCCTGCCGCACCCAGCGCTCAAGCCATGCAGCTGACCTCGGCGTCCGCGATTCCCGCCCCGGCGGCGCCCTCCCGGCCCGCACGGCCGAGCTATGCGGCCCCCTGGGAAGACGAGGCCGTACCCTACGACGATGCGTCCGCCTTCGCGTATGGAGAGGACGCCGACCAGGCCCCGGCGGCCGCTTCGTCCGCACCCCTGCCGCCCCAGGGGCCAGTCTCCCAGACGGGACCCGTGGTTTCCCCGTCGGCCGTGGCGCCCGCGCAGACCGCCGGTCAGGCGGGTGCCCCCGGGTCCAGCCAGCCGAAGCCAGCGCCCAGGCGGGAGCCAGCCCCAAGCCCGGCTCCCGCAGCGGCGCCCAAGCCCAAGCCGGCTGCGGGGACCGCCCCCAGGGAGCCCAGGGAGATGTTCACCCCCGAGCAGAAAGACATCCTGGACATGCTCACCGACGTCTTCGGCGACGGCGTCTCGGCTCGCGTCGAGCGTCCCGACGGCTCTGGGGGAGCGGCGGAGTAGTTGGGGATTCGCCCCCTGCCCAGGGGAGCCCCCGCCCGACGCGGCTACCATGTGAGGGCGGCCCGAGCGCCGCGGCACGACCACGAACGGACCGCGCCCCGGCGCGCCCATGAAAGGATACGTCCCGTGAACATGCAGCAGATGATGAAGCAGGCCCAGAAGATGCAGCAGGAGCTCGCCAAGGCACAGGACCGCCTGGGCGACATCCAGGTGTCCGCCTCTGCGGGCGGCGGCATGGTCAAGGTCAGCGGAACCGCCGACATGCACATCGACTCCATCACCATCGACCCCGAGGCAATGGACCCCGAGGACGTCGAGATGCTGCAGGACAGCATCGTCGCGGCCGTGAACGAGTGCCTCTCTGCCGCGCAGTCCGCAGCGAACCAGCAGCTCTCGGGCGTGACGGGCGGCATGAGCATCCCAGGGCTGTTCTAGGCATGCCGAGAGAGGCAAACGACGGCCGGGCCCTCCAGAGGCTCCTCGACGAGCTGGGACGGCTTCCGGGCATCGGTCCCAAGTCGGCCCAGCGCATCGCCTACTACCTGCTCGAGTCCGACGCGGAGACGGCACGACGCCTCTCCGACGCGATCGTGCAGGTCAAGCACCAGGTCCACTTCTGCCCCATCTGCTTCAGCTACGCGACGCGCGACACCTGTGACGTCTGCTCCGACGGCTCGCGCGACCGCGCGAGCATCTGCGTGGTGAGCGAGCCCCGCGACGTCACCGCCATCGAGAAGACCGGCGTCTACCATGGCCTCTACCACGTGCTGGGGGGTGTCATCTCTCCCATGGACAAGGTCGGCCCGGACCAGCTGCACGTGAAGGAGCTCCTCCAGCGCCTAGCCGACGACTCCGTCAGCGAGGTGATCCTGGCCACCAACCCGGACGTGGAGGGCGAGACGACCGCCACCTACCTCTCGCGCGTCATACGCCCGCTGGGGGTCGAGGTCTCGCGCCTCGCGAGCGGCCTGCCCGTGGGCGGCGACCTCGAATACGCCGACGAGGTGACCCTTGGGCGGGCCATTGAGGCCCGCCGGGTGCTGTAGCGACAACTTGCGGCACCGGTGCGCTACGATGCACGCCAGAGCGAGGAGGTCTGTCATGTCACAACACACGAGCGGGGCCGCCCCCCGTCACGGTAAGCACTCTGCCGGCAACGCCCAGCCCGCAGCGCGTCGCTACGTCCCCCGCGACGGCTATGAGCTGGAGCCCGACTCCGCCAGCGCCGAGCAGGACGCCCCGCGCCCCATTGGCGTGGACCCCGCCCAGACGGGCTCCTTCCAGCGCATATCCGCTGGGCAGGGGGCGACGGTCGAGACGAGGCAGAACGTCTCCAAGATCTCGGCAGATTCCACCTCGTCGTGGACGCGCATAGGCCTGGGCGACGAGATGCGCCTGCAGGGCTCACACAAGCCCTCGGTCCAAAGGCGAGAGGCACGCTACAAGACCAGCCGCAAGCTCTTCGTGGGCCTCGGGGTGGCCGTCGCCGTGGTGCTCGCCCTGGGCGGCTTCCTCTTCTGGAGGGCCCTCTCGTCCTCCAGGAGCGCGGCGACGCGGCAGGAGCAGGCGCAGGGCCAGACCCAGGCGGACGGGACGATCACCAACCGCGGGACGACCTTTGCCCTGCGCAAGCAGAGCAGCGGCAAGTACGCGCTGGTGAGCTGGCCTGAGGGCGGGAGCTCCCAGACGGTCTACTTCGAGCTCGACGGGGTACCTGTCCAGCTGGTCCTCTACAACGGCGCCCTGATCGTGCCCGAGAACCTCGACGGCAGCTGGGACCTCCTTGCCTACCAGATTGGGGGCGGATCGGTCGAGACCCAGGTGACCGATGCCGACGGCAACGCGGTGAGGGGCGAGGGATCCATAGAGTCGGTGGAGCTCCAGGGGAGCAGCCTGAGGCTCCACACGAGTGACGGCAGGCTGGTGGTCGTCCCCCTGGGCTAGTGCACCGAACGCCGATGCGGGCGCATGTCGGTGATGCCCCGAAGGAGGCGCCAAAACAGGTAAGGCTTGTGCATGAATGGTGGAGGGAACTTTTTTCACAGGGCCACTGGACAAGGCGAAGCGCTTCTGTGTAGAATAGCTCCCGCACCTGGTGAACGGGGTATTAGCTCAGCTGGTTAGAGCGCCGGCCTGTCACGTCGGAGGTCGCGGGTTCAAGTCCCGCATATCCCGCCATTTGCGACTTCAAGCCCCGGTCTCCGGGGCTTTTTTCTTATGGGAGAAGGGCGGCAAGGGCTGGCCCCGGCTGCACGGTCCGTGGCCATGCGCACGGGGCCACGGACCGTCGGACCCACCGTCCCTCTCGCCTCGTCCCGCAGCCGTGGGGCGGGGGACAAAAATTGGCACTTATGTCATACAATTAGAGGGCTTTGGTGCCGGGGCCGACGGGCCCCTGACCGTCTATTGGGGGCTGGCTCTGGTGGCTGCAGGTGAAAGGCGACAGGACGACGAGTTGGTGAGGCTGGCCGTCTTCGACTTCGACGGTACCTCGATTAGCGGGCAGTCGGGCTCGCTCTTCTCGCGCTACCTCTTCGCCCGTGGCTACCTCTCGATCTCGCAGGCTCTGCGCCTGGGCTGGTGGGGGGCACGCTACGTGCTCCATCTCCCGCAGCGCCAGGAGGAGGCCCGGGAGGTCATCTTCGACGCCCTCGACGAGCGGAGTCCTGAGGAGATATCTGCCCTGATGCGCTCCTTCCACGACGAGGTCCTACTGCCGCGCTACCGTCCCGCAGCCATGGCCGAGGTGCGGAAGTGCAAGGACGAGGGCTGCGTCACGTTGCTCGTCTCGGCCACCTTCCTGGACATCGCCCGCGAGGCGGCGGACCACCTGGGCGTCGATGGCCTCGTCGCCACGGACATGCAGGTGGACGCCCAAGGTCGTTATACGGGCCAGGTCGCGGGCCCTGTCATAGCGGGGCCCGAGAAGACCCGCGCCGTGGAGCGATGGGCAGACGAGCACGTGGGGTCGGGCAGGTGGGTCATCGCCTATGCGTACGGGGACCACCACTCCGACGAGGACCTGCTCTCCGCCTCTCAGAAGCCCTACGCGGTGAGCCCGGGCAAGACGCTGAAGCATGCGGCCAAGCGCCGCGACTGGGAGGTGCTCGACTGGAAGTAGGCCGCGCGCGATGGGGACGCCGCGAGGCTCGCAGGGGAGGTACACAGGTGGATATTTCACGGAAGACCGATTACGCGCTGCGCATGCTCTCCGAGCTGGTGCGCGCGGATGGCGACATCGTCTCGGTTCGGGTCGCAGCCGAGAACAACAGCGTGCCCTACTCGTTCGCCCGCTCGATCCAGCACGACCTCGTGCGTGCCGGAATCATAGACAGCACGCGTGGCTCGCATGGGGGCATGCGCCTCGCGGTCGATCCCAAGGCGACCACGGTGCGCACGGTGGTTGAGGCCATCCAGGGGCCGATCCAGGTCTCGAGCTGCGACACCAACGGGGACGACGGCGGACCCTGTCCCTTCATGCCGTCCTGCCACTTCAACCCGATCTGGTGCGAGGCGGAGCGCATCCTGCGCGACTACTTCTCCTCGGTGACCCTCTATGAGGTCGTCGCCGAGCACAAGCACCCCGTGCTGGCGGGGGGCCAGGGCTTCGAGGTCGTGGGTCCCAGGGTCCTGGCTTCCGATGACGAGTAGCGCCGCCCGCCTGGAGTGGGAGGGCGAGCTCGGTGACGGGCTCGCCTCGTTCAGGGAGCGGGTCAGGGCGAGGGGGGCCGAGCTGTACCGCGACCTGCCCTGGCGTCGCACCCGCGACCCCTACCAGATCTGGGTCTCTGAGGTCATGCTCCAGCAGACGCAGGTGAGCCGCGTGGACGGTCGCTGGCAGTGCTGGTGCGAGCGCTTCCCGACCCCCGACGCGCTTGCTGCCTCGAGCTCGGTCGACGTGCTGGAGGAGTGGCAGGGCATGGGCTACAATCGGCGCGCTCTCTCGCTCTGGCGTGCCGCTCAGGCCGTGAGCGACGCCGGTGGAGAGATGCCGCGCTCGTACGCGGAGCTCGTGGCGCTGCCTGGCATAGGTCCGGCGACCGCGGCGGGCATCAGGGCCTTCGCCTTCGACCTTCCAGGCGTCTACCTCGAGACCAACGTGCGCTCGGTCTTCCTGCACGAGCTCCTCGCAGAGGAGGTGGGGGTGCGAGACCGGGACCTCGTCCCATTGGTGGAGGCGTGCTGCCCCCCGGACGCCTCGCTTCCCGACGACTCGCCACGCAGCTGGTACTACGCCCTCCTGGACTACGGCGCCCATCTCAAGCGGGTCCTTCCCAACCCCTCGCGTCGGTCGGCGGCTCACGTGCGGCAGTCCAGATTCGAGGGATCGCACCGCCAGAAGCGCGCCGAGCTCGTGCGCATCCTGCTGGCTCATGCCGACGACCATGCGGTCGGAGTTGGATGCGGGGTGCTGGCCGAAGAGCTGAGCCGCGTCGAGTCGGAGGCCGGCAGGGCCGAGCTGGCCCAAGGCGAGGTGCTCGAGCTCCTCGAAGAGCTCGAGCGAGAGGGCTTTTGCCATAGTTCAGGGGACATTTGGCACGTCTGAGTGCTACCATCAAAGCAGTCGCCTATCGCGGCTGCTTTGAGACGTCGTGCGGGAGGGGCCCGCACGCATCTTCGGAGAGGAGTTCACATGGCAGTTGACTTCGAGAGCTCGCAGACCAAGAAGAACCTCGAGAGTGCGTTTGCCGGCGAGAGCCAGGCTCACACCAAGTACGAGTACTACGCCAGCAAGGCCAAGAAGGAGGGCTACGTCCAGATCTCGAACATCTTCACCGAGACCTCCGGCAACGAGAAGGAGCATGCCAAGCTCTGGTTCAAGTACCTCCACGAGGGGGACGTCCCCGACACCGTGACCAACCTCAAGGATGCCGCCGCCGGCGAGAACTACGAGTGGACCGACATGTACGAGGGCTTCGCGAAGACCGCCGAGGAGGAGGGCTTCAAGGAGATCGCCGCCAAGTTCAAGATGGTCGGCGCCGTCGAGAAGGCCCATGAGGAGCGCTACAACAAGCTTGTCGAGCGCGTCGAGAAGGGCGAGGTCTTCGACCGTCCGGGCGTCAAGGTCTGGAAGTGCCTGAACTGCGGCCACCTGCACGTCGGCGCCACCGCACCCAAGGTCTGCCCCGTCTGCAACCACCCGCAGAGCTACTTCGAGGAGCAGTCCGTCAACTACTAAGGACGCGGCCTCGTCGGCATCGTGTCGCGACAGCTTTCAAAGGGCCCGTCTCCCATCGGGGGACGGGCCCTTTCCTTGTAGGTGGCTGCGCCGAGGGCGTGGGCGTCATGTGGAAAAGCCTCCACGTCCCATGCCCGCGCGCTTCGAGACTCCCCGGCCCTGGGGGCGAGGGCGGAGCCTCCGTGCTTCCGCGACGATTCTGGCCGTCGATTTCCCGCAGGTCGTGCGACTCCCTCTTCTCTCCCGCTCTCGTCGATGCGGCCTCCTCGCTGTCCGAGCCCCTACCGGTCTTCGTGGACAACACCTTCGCGACCCCCTATCTCTACCGGTCTGCAGAGGACGGTGCCGCGGTGGTGATCGAGTCGCTCACCAAGTGGATCGGCGGTCACGGCGCGACGCTGGGCGGTGCGGTCGTGGATACGGGACGCTTCGACTGGAGCTCGACACCGCACAAGTTTGCCACGCTTACCGACCCCGATCCCTCCTACCATGGCGTGGTCTTCGCGGACGCCGCCCCTGCCGCCCCCTTCTCGACCCGTGTGCTGGCCAACAAGCTGCGAGACTTCGGGCCGACCCTCTCGCCCTACGCGGCGCAGCTCATCGGCATTGGCATCGAGACGCTCTCCCTGCGCGTCGAGCGCCACAGCCAGAACGCCCTCGCGGTGGCGCGCTTCTTGGAGGGGCACCCCAAGGTCTCTTGGGTGCGTTATTCGGGTCTCGAGGGCGACCCCAGCCACGAGACGGCCTCGCGCCTGCTGCACGGCGGCTTTGGCGGTGCGCTGGTCTTCGGTGTCAAGGGCGGCCGCGAGGCGGGGCTAAGGGTGGTGGACAACGTGAGGCTGTTCACGCACCTCGCCAACGTGGGCGACGCCAAGTCGCTGATCATCCATCCCGCGTCGACCACCCATTCGCAGCTCAGCGCCGAGCAGCTGAAGGCGGCGCACCTCTCGGAGGACCTCGTCCGCCTCTCGGTGGGCATCGAGAACGTGGACGACATCATCGCAGACCTCGACCAAGCGCTCGCTGCGGCATAAGGCCTCCCTCTGGGCGAGAGGGGCGTCTCACGAGATGATTCGAGGCCCTCGGACCGGCAGCGACCCGCCGGCCCGGGAGTCCTTTGGCGCATGCGGACGTCTTATCTTGAAGGGCTGCGCCTGCGCGCCTAGCCCTCCGCGTGCGCGGCCTCGAACTCCGCCGCCACCCTCGCGCAGCGCTCGCGCTCCTCGGGGCTCCGTGGATGTCCCGCCACGAAGCGCGCGAAGCCCTCGACGGAGAAGTCGTCCCAGCCCTCAATCGAGCCCAGGTTCTTGAAGATGCAGGTGGGAACCTCGCCCAGTGCCAGGTTCTTCCTGATGCAGGCATCGCAGCCAAGGCCGCGAGCGAGGTTCTTGGGATTGTTGGGGTTGTGGGGGCAGCGGATGTCCCCACAACTGCAGAAGTGCCCCTTGGCTCCTCCGCCATGGCGTCTCCCTCCCTATGGCTGATGCTAGCTACTCCGACGGCGTGGCCTGGCGTTGGGCTTGCCGTTTGCCTTGAAGGCGCTAGGGCAGAGGTCGACCAGGGCGCAGGCGTCGCACTTGGGGCGCTGCGAGGTGCAGGTCTCGCGTCCGAAGTGGATCCACTGCTCGTTGACGGGCCCCCAGAGTTCGCGGGGCAGCACGTCGAGCAGCTGCGGCTCGGCCTGTGCGGGGGTCGGCGCGTCGACCAGCCTGAGCCGGGAGGCGATGCGGTACACGTGGGTGTCCACGGCGATGCCGTCCACCACGCCGAAGGCCTTGTTGAGCACGATGTTGGCCGTCTTGCGCCCCACGCCGGGGAGCGTCACGAGCTCCTCCATCGTGCCTGGCACCTCGCCGCCGAAGCTGGCGACGATTGCCTGGGCGCACTCCACGCAGTGGCGGGCCTTGGTGTGGTAGAAGCCCAGGGAGTGAATCACGTCCTCCACCTCGAGGACCTCCGCCGCCGCCATGGCCTCAGGCGTGGGCCAGCGGCGGAAGAGCTCGGGCGTCACCTTGTTCACGGCCACGTCCGTCGTCTGGGCCGAGAGCAGAACGCAGATCACCAGCGTGAAGGGGCCGTCGAAGTCCAGGGCGCTCCTCACGTCGGGGTACAGATCTCCCATGCGGCGGCAGACCTCGATGCCGCGCTCGCGCTTGGAGCGCTTCGACTCACGGGGCATGTTCCTCTCCCTTCGCCTTGCTAAGCGCATTCTAGGCGAGAGGGACGCGCCTGCGGGGTCGCAGCGACGAACTGCCGGCCCGCCGGCCGTCCTGCCCCAGGGGGGGTGGCGCCCGATATCTATCGGCCTGCAAAATGGTGGCCGCCCAATATCCGTCGGCTCGCAAAATATTGGCCACGCTTGCAGATTTGGCAAAGCAGCCATGGGTGCCGACCCAGGCTATGGCCTAGAATATATAGGCGTCTTGTGAAGATTTCTCGGTACTGCCCCCCGCAAGGCGCGGCACAGGCTGAAGAAGCTGGAGGAAGATATGAACGTCCGCACTCCTGACCTGACCATTAGCAAAGACGACCTCTACATGTTGGCTGAGGGCCACTGGTATCGCAGCTACGAGAAGATGGGCGCGCACCCATGCACCGAGGACGGAAGGCGTGGCTTCCACTTTGCCGTCTGGGCTCCCGACGTGCTGGGCGTGAGCGTCATCGGAGAGTTCAACGGCTGGGAACCCGACGCGAGCCCCCTGGAAGAGACTGCCAGCGGCGGCGTGTGGCAGGGGTTCGTCCCCGGTGCCGAGGAGGGCCAGCTCTACAAGTACCTCGTGAGGACGAAGAGGGGCGACCTGCTCTACAAGGCGGACCCCTACGCCTTCCATGCCGAGTGCCCCCCGGGGACCGCCTCTCGCCTGGCCGACATCTCGGGCTACGAGTGGTCTGACGACGCCTACATGGCGGGGCGTGCCAAGCGCGACATGCTGGGCTCCCCCCTCAACATCTTCGAGGTCCACCTTGGCAGCTGGAAGCGCCATGACGACGGGCTGGCCGGCAACGGCGACCCCGACTCGGACGAGCACAGCGGCTCGTACCTGAGCTACGACGAGCTCTCTGACGAGCTGGTCGAGTACGTGAGCAAGATGGGCTACTCGCACATCGAGGTCCTACCCGTCATGGAGCATCCCTTCGACGGGTCCTGGGGCTACCAGGTGACGGGCTATTACGCGCCCACCTCGCGCTATGGCAACCCCCGCCAGTTCAAGCACTTCGTCGACGCCTGCCACCAGGCCGGCATCGGCGTCATCCTCGACTGGGTGCCGGGCGGCTTCTGCCGTGACGAGCACGGCCTGGTCCACTTCAACGGCGACAAGCTGTACGAGAAGGAGGAGCATCCCAACTGGGGCACCTTCAAGTTCGACCTGGCGCGCGGGGAGGTGAAGACCTTCCTCGTGTCCAACCTGCTCTACTGGGTGGGCGAGTACCACGCCGACGGCGTGCGCATGGATGGCGTCACCAGCATGCTCTACCTCAACTTCGGCATCGACGACCCGCGCCAGAAGAAGTTCAACGAGAAGGGCACCGAGGAGGACTTCGCCTCCATCCAGTTCATCCAGGACTGCAACGACACGGTGGGCAAGTACCACCCGGACGTCATGATGATCGCCGAGGAGTCCACGGCCTGGCCCCTGGTCACCTATCCCTCATCCGACGGCGGCCTGGGCTTCCACTTCAAGTGGGACATGGGCTGGATGAACGACACCCTGCACTACTGCCAGACCGATTTCCCCTTCCGGCCGGGCAACCACAGGCTGCTGACCTTTTCGACCATGTACCAGTTCAACGAGAACTTCGTGCTGCCCCTGAGCCACGACGAGGTCGTGCACGGCAAGTGCTCGCTCATCACCCGTCAGCCCGGTGACTACTGGCGCCAGTTCGCCGGCATGCGCGCCCTGGCCTTCTACCAGATGACCCACGCGGGCGGCAAGCTCAACTTCATGGGCAACGAGATAGCCCAGTTCATCGAGTGGCGCTACTACGAGGGCATCCAGTACTTCCTGGCTGACCAGTACGAGAGCCATGCGCACCAGCAGTACTACATCTCGGCGCTCAACCGCTTCTACGGCGAGCAGCCCGCGCTCTGGGAGCACGCCTACGACGCGCAGGGCTTCGAGTGGATTGACGCCGACAACAGCGACCAGTCGGTCATCTCGTTCGTCCGTCATGGCAAGGACCCGAAGGACGACCTGGTGGTCCTCATCAACTTCGACGTCAACACCCGCGAGCAGTTCAGGGTTGGCCTCCCCAAGCCGGGCTACTGGGTGGAGGCGTTCAACTCCGACGCGCAGGCCTTCGGCGGCTCCGGCGTGACCAACGAGGAAGTGCGCTTCGAGAGCGAGGACGAGCCCTGGAACATGCGCGACCAGTCCATCGAGCTCAGGCTTCCGCCGCTGGCAGGCCTGGTGCTGCGCTACGACGGGCCCCTGCCCGCCAAGGCGAAGAAGGCCGCCGTCAAGTCCGAGGCGAGCGCCAAGCCCGCCATGAAGGCGGCGGAGAAGGCCGAGGCCCCCAAGGCAGCTGCGGCGGCCGCCGCAAAGAGGGAGGCCCCGGCCGCGAAGTCGAAGCCGGCGGCAACAAAGAAGGAGCCCGCGACGAAGGCCAAGCCCGCAGCCAAGGAGAAGCCCGCGACGAAGGCCAAGCCTACAGCCAAGACCAAGCCAGCAGCCAAAGCCAAGCCTGCGGCGAAGCCGAGCGCCGCGAGCGCGAAGGCCGCTCCCGTCTCGCCCGCAAAGGGCAGGTCGACGGCGGCGAAGAAGGCGGAGCCTGCGGCAAAGAAGGCCCCGCGGAGGGCAGCCTCCAAGAAGGCGTAGCGTAGGGAGCGAGCCAGGCGCGCGGGCTAGGGTCCCGCCGCGACGAACCCATACAGAGGATGGACATGGCAGACAGCATCAAGAGGATCTTCAAGGACAAGGCCGACTTCGTGAGCAAGTATCGCGAGGCCTGCGAGAGCAGCTTCAGCAAGAAGTTCGAGGACATGAGCGACCAGGAGCGCTACTACGTGCTCGGCTCCCTCATCGCCAACAAGACCAGGAACCTCGACGCGGGCCAGGAGCGCGACGGCCGCGAGGTGTACTACTTCTCGCTCGAGTTCCTGCTCGGGCCCCTGCTCGACAACTACCTGCTCAACCTGGGCATCCGCGACATCGTCAAGGAGGGCTGCGCCGAGCTGGGGATCTCGCTCGACACGATGGTCGAGCAGGAGGCCGACCCGGGCCTCGGCAACGGCGGCCTCGGCCGACTCGCCGCCTGCTTCCTCGACTCCATGGCCGCGCTGGGCATCAACGGCAACGGCAACGGCATGCGCTACCGTTACGGCCTCTTCCGCCAGGAGATCGAGGGCGGCCGCCAGGTCGAGAAGATGGACAACTGGCTGGAGCATGGCTTCCCCTGGGAGACCCGCAAGAACGAGAGCGCCGTTGTCGTGCAGTTTGGCGGGCACGTCGTGCGCCACGAGGAGAACGGCCGCTTCTGGTTCACCCAGGAGGGCGGCGACCTGGTGAAGGCGGTCCCCTATGACGTGCCCATCGTGGGCTACGGCGGGAAGACCGTGAACAACCTGCGCCTCTGGAGCGCGGAGCCCGCAGAGGAGGACTTCGACCTCGACGCCTTCAACGCGGGAGACTACGCCAAGGCGATGAAGTTCCGCTCCGACGTCGAGGCGATCTCGCAGATCCTGTATCCCAACGACTCCGGCGAGCACGGGCGCATCCTGCGCCTCAAGCAGGAGCACCTCTTCGTCAGCGCCGGGCTCCAGACCATCCTGCGCAGCTACGAGAAGAAGCACGGTCCCGACTGGGAGAACCTGGGCAAGCACGTCTCGGTCCACACCAACGACACGCACCCCGCGATGTGCGGCCCCGAGCTCATGCGCATCCTGGTGGACGACAAGGGCGTCGACTTCGACCTCGCCTTCAAGATCGCCCGCGAGACCATCAGCTACACCAACCACACGGTCATGCCCGAGGCGCTCGAGAAGTGGCCCATCAACACCTTCCGCTCGCTGCTTCCGCGCACCTACATGTTCATCGAGGAGATTGACCGCCGCTACCGCGAGGACTTCCCCCACGACCGCGCCAACTGGCAGGAGATTCTGCACCAGACGGCCATTCTGTGGGACGGCCAGGTTCGCATGGCCAACCTCTCGGTCATCTTCTCGCACTCGGTCAACGGCGTGTCCGCCCTGCACACGGGCATCCTCGAGGCGACGACCCTGCACGGCTTCTACGAGCTCACGCCCGAGAAGTTCAACAACAAGACAAACGGCATCAGCCATCGCCGCTTCCTGGGCAATGCCAACCCGCCCTACGCGAAGCTCGTCTGCAACGCCATAGGCGACGGCTGGCTGAGCGACGCCAACCAGCTGTCCAAGCTCGAGCCCTACGCCGACGACCCCTCCTTCCTGGAGGAGTTCGAGAAGGCGAAGAGGTGGGACAAGCAGCGCCTGGCCGACTACGTCAAGCGCACGACCGGCGTGGTGCTGGACACCTCTATGGTCTTCGACGTGCAGGTCAAGCGCTTCCACGCCTACAAGCGCCAGCTGCTCAACGTCTTCAAGATCATGGACATCTACAACCGAATCCTGAGCGACCCCAGCTTCGACCCCACGCCCACGGCCTTCATCTTCTCTGGCAAGGCGGCGCAGAGCTACACCTTCGCCAAGGAGGTCATCCGCCTGATCAACTCGGTCGCCGAGGCGATCAACGGCGACGCCCGCGTCAACGACAAGATCCGCGTCGCCTTCGTCCCCAACTTCGCGGTCTCGAGTGCGCAGCTCATCTACCCCGCGGCCGAGATCTCCGAGCAGATCAGCTGGGCGGGCTCGGAGGCTTCCGGTACCTCCAACATGAAGCTGATGATGAACGGCGCCATCACCCTGGGCACCTACGACGGCGCCAACGTAGAGATCTGCAAGCTCGTGGGCGAGGACCACATCAAGATCTTCGGCCTGCGCACCGAGGAGGTCGACGAGCTCCGCGCCGGCGGCCAGTACTGGGCGTGGGACCTCTACAACGCCGACCGCCAGCGCCTGGGCCGCATCGTGGACGAGCTGACCGACGGCACCCTCGCGCACCTCTCGGGTAACTTCGAGAGCGTCCGCGACGAGCTCATGGTCAACAACGACCACGACCTCGTGCTGAAGGACTTCTACTCCTACGTCAGCGCCTGGGAGGAGCTCACCTCCCGCTACGCCGACCGGGTCGTGTGGAACCACGCGGCCGTCCTGAACACTGCTCGCTCGGGTTATTTCTCCAGCGACCGAACCATTGGGGAATACGCCAAGGACATTTGGCATATTGGTGGGTAAATCAGCAGCGCAGAAACGAAAGGGGAGCTTCATGAGCAAGAAGGAATGCATAGCGATGCTTCTTGCCGGCGGACAGGGCAGTAGGCTCGGCGTCCTCACCAAGGACGTGGCCAAGCCCGCGGTCTCGTTTGGAGGCAAGTACCGCATCATCGACTTCGCGCTGTCAAACTGCGCGAACTCGGGGATTGACACGGTCGGCGTGCTCACGCAGTACAGGCCCTACCTGCTCCACTCCTACCTGGGCACCGGCGGCGCCTGGAACCTGGACGAGAGCGACGGTGGCGTGTCCATCTTGCCCCCCTACGCGACCCAGACCGGCGGAGCCTGGTATGCCGGCACGGCCGACGCCGTGACCCAGAACATCGGGTTCATCGAGCAGAACGACCCCGAGTACGTGCTCATCCTCTCGGGCGACCAGCTCTACAGCATGGACTACCAGGCCATGCTCGAGAACCACAAGCGCCACGAGGCGGACCTCACCGTAGCCGTCATGCCCGTGCCCTGGGAGGAGGCCTCCCGCTTCGGCATCATCACCCAGGACGAGGACGAGCGCATCGTCAAGTTCACCGAGAAGCCCAACAAGCCCGACAGCAACCTCGCCTCGATGGGCATCTACATCTTCAACGCCAGGCTGCTGGTGGACACCCTGACCGCCGACGCGGTGGACAGCACCTCCGAGCACGACTTCGGGAACGACATCATCCCGAAGCTGCTGGCCGACGGCAAGCGCCTCTACACCTACGAGTACAACGGCTTCTGGCGTGACGTGGGCACCATCTCGAGCTACCACGAGACGAGCATGGACCTCCTGGGCGCCAACCCCGACTTTGACCTGTTCGACGTCAAGGCCCCCATCATGAGCAACGCCTCGACCAGGCCGCCCGCGTACGTGGGTGCCAACGGCTCCATCGACGACTGCCTGGTGGGCAACGGCAGCCGCATCTACGGCAAGGCGGCCCACTCGATCCTCTCGACGGACAGCTTTGTGGGCGAGCGCGCCATCGTCGAGGACTCCGTCCTCCTTCCCGGCGCCAGCGTGAAGGCCGGGGCCCACGTGGTCCGCGCCATCCTGGGCGAGAACTCCGTCGTCGAGGAGGACGTCGTGCTCGGAAGCGTCGATCAGACCAGGGACACCGCGGTCATCGGGAATGACGTGGTTGTTGGAAAGGGGGAGGAGTAGCCATGGAGAAGCTCACCGGACTCATCACCGCCAACTACTCCACGAAGTATCCGAGCGTGCTCTCGGAGTCAAGGCCCGTGGCGTCCATGCCCTACCTGGGCCGCTACCGCGTCGTCGACTTCGCGCTCTCCAACATGGTCAACTGTGGCATCCGCACCGTCGGCATGATCATGCCCTACAACTACCGCTCGCTGATCGACCACGTCGGCTCGGGACGCGACTGGGACCTCAACCGCAAGAAGGGCGGCCTGTTCATCCTGCCCGGGTCGGCCTTCGGAACCTCGCGCACCGGGTCCCGCTTCCTGCTGCGCGACCTCGAGCACAACAAGGTCTTCCTCGAGCGCAGCAAGAGCGACCTGGTGGTCGTCTCGTCCGCAAGCTTCGTCTACAACATGGACTACGGCGAGGTGACGGACGCTCACCGCAAGAGCGGCGCCGACGTGACCGTCATCACCAAGACCGCCACCAAGAAGGACGTCGACGTGACGGGCTTCAACGTGGACGGCACCCGCGTCAAGGGCGTCAAGCACGGAGTCGTCTTCGGCGACACGGCCTTCATCGACTGCTTCGTCGTCGGCCGCGACCTGCTCCTCCAGATGCTCGAGTGGTACAAGGCCACCGACTACCTTGATCTCTTCGAGGCCATGGCGGGCGACTACGCCCGCGTCAACGTGCAGACCTACAACTACGAGGGCTACGTGGCGGCCATCTTCAACAAGGACGCCTACTTCGAGTCCAACATGGACCTCCTCGACCCCCAGACCACCGAGGAGCTCTTCCCCAAGGACCGTCCCATCCGCACGAAGGCCCATGACAACGCCCCCGCCAAGTTCGAGACCGGCTCGCGCGTCACCAACAGCCGCGTGTCGGGCAGCTGCCGCATCTACGGCTCCGTGTCCAACTCGATCCTCGGCCGCAGCGTCATCGTCGAGAGCGGCGCCACCGTCAACAACTCCATCGTCATGCAGTCCTGCGTCATCAAGGCCGGCGCGCGCGTGGAGAACGCGATCGTCGACCGCAACAACGTCGTTCCCGCGGGTACCGAGCTCAGGGGTACCCCGGATGCCCTCTTCATCAAGGAAAAGGCGGCTGAATAGGTGATTGCCATGCCCGATCAGGTCAGAAGAAAGATCCGGGTGCTCTTCGCGGCAGCCGAGGCCGTCCCGTTCGTGAAGACGGGCGGCCTGGGTGACGTCGCCGGCTCCCTCCCCGCCGAGCTCAGGCGGGCGGGCGCCAAGGCATCCGTCATCCTGCCCAAGTACTCCTTCATCCCGCAGGAGTACCAGGAGCAGATGGTCCACGTGGCGGACTTCTACGTGCCCCTTGCCTGGCGCAGCGTCTACTGCGGCATAGAGAAGCTCACCTACCACGGCGTCGACTTCTACTTCGTGGACAACGAGGCCTACTTCAAGCGTGACGCGGCCTATGGCTACTTCGACGACGGCGAGCGCTTCGCCTTCTTCTCGAAGGCGATCTGCGAGGCCATAGAGCTCCTGCCCGAGCTCCAGTGCGACGTGCTGCACTGCAACGACTGGCAGACGGCGCTCGCCCCGGTCTTCATCCGCGAGTTCTACCAGGCGTCCGAGGCCTGCCGCAACGTGAAGACCATCTTCACCGTGCACAACGTCAAGTTCCAGGGGCAATACTCCGACAAGGTCCTCGAGGACGTCCTGGGCCTGGCCGACAACCCCACGGCCGCGGGCCAGCTCTACTGCGACCGCGACTCCATCAACTACATGAAGGGTGCCCTCTGCTACTCGGACATCATCACGACGGTGAGCCCGAGCTATGCCAGCGAGCTTCAGATGCCCTTCTACGGCGAGGGCATGGACGGCATATTCCGCCGTCGCTCCGCATCGCTGCGCGGCATCCTCAACGGCATCGACGTCGACGCCTGGAACCCCGCCACCGACGAGCTCATCAACCACAAGTACTCCGTGGACGACATGTCAGGCAAGGCGGAGGACAAGCGCCTCCTCCAGCAGGAGCTCGGACTGGCCGAGGATCCCACCCGACCCCTCGTCGTCATGATCGGCCGACTCACCAACCAGAAGGGCCTCGGCCTGGTGCGCTACGCCATGAGCCGCCTGATGGAGCGGGGCGTGCAGGTGGCCATCCTGGGCACCGGAGACAGGGACCAGGAGGACGCCTTCCGCTACTTCGACTGGACCTACGGCGACCAGATGAGCGCGCGCATCGCCTTCGACAACGCCCTGAGCCACCGCATGTACTCCGGCGGCGACATCCTGCTCATGCCCTCGGAGTTCGAGCCCTGCGGACTCTCCCAGATGATCGCCATGCGCTACGGCACGCTTCCCGTCGTGCGCGAGACGGGCGGGCTCCAGGACAGCGTCGAGGCCTACAACAAGTTCACGGGCGAGGGCACCGGATTCCGCTTCGCCAACATGAACGCCGACGAGATGGCCAACACGCTCCTCTCTGCCTGCGAGCTCTTCTGGACTGATCAGGAGGCTTGGGCTAAGCTACAGCGGCAGGCCATGGAAACCGACTTCAGCTGGAGCCGGGCTGCGGACGAGTACATGGGCATCTATCACGACCTACACCCAGAGATCGCCCGCTGAGCACAAGAGATAGGCGGAGCACGTGAGGGCAAGGCACATCAGCTCTGACGTCCGTTACAGAGACCCGTTCGGAGCCGCCCCCGTGGGCGGCTCCGTCGCGCTGTGTCTGGACGTCTGGGACGAGCCGGAGGCGACGGCGCAGCTGCGCGTCTGGGTGGACGAGAAGGGCGAGCGCGTCTTCGACATGGACCGGAGCCAGGTGGGTGACCACCTGCGCTTCTCCGTGACCATAATTCCCGAGGAGCCCGAGGTCATCTGGTACTCCTTCAGGGTCACCGCCGCGAACGGCGACGTTTGGCGCTATGGCGCGACGGGCGAGCGCTCCTGCGGCGAGGGCGCGTTCTCGTACGGGGAGCCCCCCTCGTTCCAGATCACCGTGTACGAGCAGCAGCGCACCAGCTTCCCCGACTGGTACACCGGTGGCATCGTGTACCAGATATTCCCCGACCGCTTCCGTCGCGGCTCGGACTGGGAGGGACGCGTCCACGACGCGCTCGACAAGCCTCGCAGGGGGCCGGAGCGCAGGCTGGTCGAGGACTGGGACGAGTATCCGCGCTACCAGCGCAACGAGGACGGCTCCATCGCCGCATGGGACTTCTACGGCGGGACGCTCGAGGGCGTGCGCGAGAAGCTCGACTACCTCAAGGCCCTGGGCGTGACGGCCCTCTACCTCAACCCGATCTTCGAGGCGGCCTCCAGCCACCGCTACGATACGGCGGACTACCTCAAGGTCGACCCGATGCTGGGCGACCTCAAGAGCTTCAGGCGCCTCTGCAGGGACGCGGGCGAGAGGGGCATCTCCGTCATCCTGGACGGCGTGTTCAACCATGCCGGCCGCGACTCGAAGTACTTCGACGCCTTCGGCAACTACGGTGGCAAGGGGGCCAGCTCCGGCGACCGCTCCCGCTACCGCGACTGGTTCAGGTTCAACGAGGACGGTAGCTGCTCGAGCTGGTGGGGGGTCAAGGACCTGCCCGACCTCAACCAGGAGAACCCCGAGTACCGCGACTTCGTCTGCGGCCGCGGCGGCGTGATCCGCAAGTGGCTCCGGGCCGGGGCGCGCGGCTGGAGGCTCGACGTCGCCGACGAGCTCTCGGACGAGTTCATCGAGGACATCAAGAGCGCCGAGCTCGCCGAGTCTCCCGACGCCCTGCTTTTGGGTGAGGTCTGGGAGGACGCCTCCCACAAGGTGGCGTACGGCAAGCTTCGCCGCTACTTCCAGGGCTCGGAGCTGGATGGGACCATGAACTATCCCCTCAGGTCCGGCCTGGAGGACTTTCTCACCAACAAGATCGGCGCGCGTCAGCTGGCGGAGTCGCTCGAGGCTCTGCGCGAGAACTATCCCCGCACCGCCTTCTACTCCGCACTTAACCTCCTGGGTAGCCACGACCGGGCGCGCCTGCTCACCATCCTGGGTGACGCGCCAGACCCCTCGGGCATGAGCGATGAGGAGCGCTACCGCTTCCGCCTGGACCAGAACCATCGCAGCCTCGCCGTGAGCAGGCTATGGGTCGCGGCGCTCCTGCAGATGACTCTGCCTGGCGTGCCCTGCATCTACTACGGTGACGAGGCGGGCATGGAGGGCTACTCCGACCCATACAACCGCGCCGCCTTCCCCTGGGGCCACGAGGACAAGAACTGCGCCACCATCTACCGCAACGCCATCGCGGTGCGCAAGTCCCTGCCCGTCTTCGTGAACGGTGACTTCGAGTCCTTCGCGCTCAACGACGACGTCTTCGGCTTCTGGCGCACGGACGGCGACGAGGTGGTCTGCGTCCTCGCGAACGCCAGCCTCTCAAGCTCCCATAGCGTCCGCGTGCCCATGCGTGGCGAGCGCGTGGACGACGTCGTGTCCGGGCGCGTGCCCAAGGTCGAGGACGGCGAGGCGGAGGTCTTCCTCTGGCCGCTGGGCACCTCGGTCCTGTACTTCCACAAGCGGGTTCGCCTGCAGGCCCCCATGCACCGTGGCATGGGCGTGCTGGCGCACGTCACCTCGATTCCCAACCGGGACCACCCGGGGCAGCCCGGGACCCTGGGCGAGCCCTGTCGGCGCTTCGTCGACTACCTTGCCGCGGCGCACCAGCGCTACTGGCAGGTGCTCCCGGTCAATCCCACCGACGGCTTCGGCTCCCCGTACGCCGGCCTCTCGGCCTTCGCGGGCAACCGCTCCCTCATGTGGGGCGTCGAGGGCGAGCACACCAGCTTCAGGTCCGACTTCGAGGGCACGGCAAGCTACCGTCGCTTCATCGAGAAGAACGAGGACTGGCTGATCCCCTATGCGACCTTCCGCGCCATCAAGGAGAAGCTGGGAGAGGTCCCCTGGCAGGAGTGGCCGAAGCGCTACCGCACGTGGGATCCGTCGCTCGGCAAGGACCCGGAGCTCGTCCATGCCGTGATGCGCGAGTGCGCCACGCAGTACGAGTTCCAGCGCCAGTGGGACGACATGCACCGCTATGCCCGGGAGCACGGCATCAAGCTCGTGGGGGACATGCCCATGTACGTCTCGGCCGACTCCTCCGACGTCTGGGCGGAGCGGCAGGTCTTCAAGCTGGACGAGAGGGGATACCCTGCGCTCCAGGCTGGCACCCCGCCCGACGGCTTCGCCAAGGGCGGGCAGCTCTGGGGCAACCCCACCTACGACTGGGACTTCCTGCGCAAGGACGGCTACTCATGGTGGATGCGCCGCTTCCAGCGCGCCTTCGAGCTCTATGACTACGTGCGCCTGGACCACTTCCTGGGCTTCTCGTCCTACTACACCATCCCCCAGGGCAAGGGCGCCCTGGACGGCGCCTGGAACTTTGGGCCCGGGATCGAGCTCTTCGACGCGGCGCGCCGTCGCTTCGGGCAGCTTCCCTTCGTCGCGGAGGACCTGGGCACCATCACGCCGGCCGTTCGCGCGCTGGTCGCGGCCACGGGCTTCCCGGGCATGGACGTGATCCAGTTCAGCGACGAGGACGTGCGTCAGGGCTACTACCCCAAGCCCGAGAAGGTCGTCTACAGCTCGACGCACGACACCAGCACGCTCCTGGGCTGGTGCCAGGAGAGCTTCGAGGTGGACGACCCGGACGGGCAGGGCTTCGTGGTGCGCGGCCAGTCGATGGCGAGGGGACTCCTGGACGAGTGCCTGGACACCGACGCCGAGGTGGTGATGGTTCCGCTGCAGGACGTCCTCATGCTGGACGACGGCTCGCGCATGAACGTGCCCGGCGTCGCTGAGGGCAACTGGAGCTGGCAGGCTCGGCAGGCCGACGTCGAGGCGTCCGCCGAGCTGCTCAAGGAGTTGGCCGAGAGGAGCGGCCGCGCATAGTCGTGGCCGCATGTCCCGGAGGGGCGCTGCCGGCGTGGTGGCGTCCCTCTCGCCTGTCTCCCGCGACGGGCGCGCCTGGTGCGT
The DNA here is from genome assembly GCF_959602185.1 of uncultured Olsenella sp. Lineage (NCBI taxonomy): Bacteria > Bacillati > Actinomycetota > Coriobacteriia > Coriobacteriales > Atopobiaceae > Olsenella > uncultured Olsenella sp. Next base: position 179,958 of record NZ_CAUGRZ010000003.1, on the reverse strand, counting down.
CCGTGTTTGCCGCGAGCCCGTCCAACGAGTCTGGATCGGTCGCGAGTACGTCCAACGCGTCCGAATCGGTCGCGAGCGCGCCCAACGCGTCTGGATCGGCCGCGAGCGCGCCCAACGCGTCTGGGCTCACCACAAAAGCCCAGGTGAGAAAATCGCGACAGACGCGTTGGACGTTTTGGAGAAGAACTGCGACGCGCCGGGCGCTTTGGCGGGCGAGCGAGACGTGCCGGGCGCTTTGGAGAAGAACTGCGACGCGCCGGGCACTTTGGCGGGCGAGCGAGACGCGTTCGACGCTCTGGCGAACTGCGGACGCGGCTCGAACGTCTCGCAGCGTTCCCGCGCCTCCGTACCACCAATATTGCGGGGAGAATCCCCGAGAGGAGTCCCTCATGTTCATCAACCGCGTCTCCCAGCAGCTCCTCGGAGCGCCCGAGCTCGCCCCCCTCCTGCGCGAGCTGGACGCGGGACGCGACGCCACCCTAGGCGTGGCCCAGAGCGCACGCCCCCTCGTGGCCGCCTCGCTCTGGGTGCGCGACCCACGACCCTGCCTCCTGGTCGTCTCTGGCGAGGAGGCCGCCGACCGCACCGCCCGCGCCCTCTCGGCATGGCTGGGGGGCGAGCTGGTGAGCCGCTACCCCGAGCGCCGGGACTGGCCCTGGTCCGACAAGCCGGCCGACGACGCCGTGGTGGGCGCCCGCTGCAACGCCATCGCCCGCCTGAGCGCCGGCGAGCCCTGCGTGGTCGTGGCGAGCGCGCACGCCCTCCTGCGGCGCGTGCCCCCCGTGGGCTCGGGCTACTTCGCCTCCGCCAGCTTCGCCGTGGGAGACGAGCTCGAGTTCGAGGACGTGGGCAGGCTCCTGGTCTCCATGGGCTATGCGGACGCCGGAGACTCCGGCGACGTGGGCGTGCCGGGCAGCTTCCACGTCCATGGCGATGCCGTGGACGTCTTCCCCGCCCAGGCCAGCTCGCCCGTGCGCATCGAGTTCTTCGGCGACGAGGTGGACCGCGTGCGACGCATGCTCCCCTCCACGGGACAGACCATCGGCGAGCTCCGGGAGGTGCGCGTCTCTCCCTGCAGGGAGATCGCCCTGACCCCCAGGACCATCGAGGCCGCGGGACACGCGCTCTTCCGCCGCGCGCAGGAGAGCTCGAAGGTCGCGGCGGACCTCGAGCTCATCCGCCAGGGCTCGGCCGACCCCACGCTCGACCGCTATCTGGTGGAGCTCTACGGCTCGAGCGCCTCGCCCATCGAGCACGTCTGCCGGGACGCCCTGGTCGTCCTGGCGGAGCCCCGCGCTCTCTTCGACGACTGCCAGCGCGCGAACGACGAGGCGACGGCCCTGGCCAACGCCGCGCGCGTGCCCCTCGAGGGCCTCTTCACCTCTCCCCGCGAGCTCGACTTCGGCAGTCAGCAGCGCCTGTCGCTGAGCTCCATCCAGCGGGTGGGCGGCTCGGCCCTGGCGGAGCTCGAGGTGCGACAGCCCGCCATCGCCGGCTCGGACTCCAAGCTCCTGGGCCGCGTCCGTCAGCTGCTCAACGACGACATGTCAGTGGTCTTCGCCGTGCCGGACCGCGCGGCTCGCGAGGCGCTCGAGCTCTCGTTCACGGACGATTCGATCCCCCTGGTGGAGTCGCTTGCCACTGCTCCCGAGAACTCCACCCCCGTGACGTCGCCAGACGCAGGCGAGAGGACCGCCCCCCTGGCCCGGAACATGGTCACCTTCTTCGACGCCCCCGTGCCCGCGGGCATCGTGGTGCCCTCGGCGCGCCTGGCCGTGCTCTCGGTGTCTGACCTGACGTCGCGGATGGCGAAGCGCGGCCGCAGGGCGCGCCGCGTGGACCCCACCAGCGTGAGCTTTCCCTTCAAGCCCGGGGACTACGTGGTCCACTCCACGCATGGCATAGCCCTGTTCAGCCAGATCGTGCGCCAGGAGGTGGGCGGCCGCGAGCGCGACTACTTCCTGCTCGAGTACGCGGGCCAGGACAAGCTCTATGTTCCCCTCGAGCAGGTCGACCGCCTGACGCGCTATGTGGGCCCCGACGGCTCGAGCCCGCGCCTCACCCGCCTCAACACCGCCGACTGGTCGCGCGCCACGGGAAAGGCCCGCAGGAGCGCGAAGAAGCTCGCCTTCGACCTGGTCGACCTCTACACGCGACGCTCCGCGGTGCAGGGTCACGCCTTCGCGCCCGACGGGCCCGCCCAACAGGACATGGAGGCAAGCTTCCCCTACGACGTGACGCCCGACCAGGCCAGCGCCATCGCGGACATCAAGGCCGACATGGAGTCGTCGCAGCCCATGGACCGGCTGCTCTGCGGCGACGTGGGCTTCGGCAAGACCGAGGTCGCCCTGCGTGCCGCCTTCAAGTGCTGCCAGGACGACCGCCAGGTCATGGTGCTGTGCCCCACCACCATCCTGGCGCAGCAGCACTTCGAGACCTTCTTCGCGCGCTTCTCTCCCTTCGACCTCGACGTGCGCGTGCTCTCGCGCTTCGTGACGCCGGCCCAGCAGCGCCAGGCGCTCGAGGGCTTCGCGGAAGGTACGGTGGACGTGCTCATCGGCACGCATCGCCTGCTCTCCGCCGACGTCAACCCGCATGACCTGGGGCTCGTGATTATCGACGAGGAGCAGCGCTTCGGCGTCCAGCACAAGGAGCAGCTCAAGAACATGCGCGAGCAGGTGGACGTGCTGACGCTCAGCGCCACGCCCATCCCGCGCACGATGCAGATGGCCATGAGCGGCGTGCGCGACATGAGCCTCATCCTCACGCCCCCACCGGGGCGCCTGCCCGTCAAGGTCACGGTGGGGGAGTGGGACCCCGACGTGGTGAGCGACGCGATCCGCGGCGAGCTTGAGCGCAAGGGCCAGGTCTACTACGTGAGCAACCGCGTGACCACCATCGAGGACGCCGTCGCGCGCGTTCAGGAGGCGGCCCCCGAGGCGCGCGTGGGCGTGGCGCACGGTCAGATGAGCGCAGCCCAGGTCGAGGACGTGATGATGGAGTTCAGCGAGCGCGAGATAGACGTGCTCGTGGCCACGACCATCATCGAGAGCGGCATCGACAACCCGCACACCAACACGCTGATCATCGAGGACTCCCAGCGCCTGGGCCTGGCCCAACTCTACCAGCTCAAGGGTCGCGTGGGCCGCGGCCACGTCCAGGCCTACGCCTACTTCATGTTCCCGGGCGAGATGCCCCTCACGCCCGAGGCGACGGACCGCCTCACGGCCATCAACGAGTACCAGGACCTGGGCAGCGGCATGCGCATCGCCATGCGCGACCTCGAGATCCGCGGCGCCGGGTCGCTCATGGGCGGCGAGCAGCACGGCAACCTCTCCAGCGTGGGCTTCGACCTCTTCACGCAGATGCTCGGCGAGGCGGTGAGCGAGGCGCGCGGGGAGGCTGCCGACGTCTCGCAGGCGGAGGTCAACATCAACCTGCCGGCGGACTTCTACCTGGCGGAGGAGTACCTGCCCGAGGTGGACAGGCGCGTGCTGGCCTACCGCAGGCTGGCCGTGGCGGCGGAGCTCGCGGACGTGGACGCCCTGCAGCAGGAACTCGAGGAGGATCATGGCGCCCTGCCGCTTGCCGGCAGGAACCTCTTCGACCGGGCGCGGGTGCGCATCCGTTGCCAGAGGCTGGGCGTGACGAGCATCTCCCTGGCAAACGGACGCATCACCTACCAGGGGATCGAGGTTCCACGCTCGGCGGCGGCCAAGCTCAAGGCCGAGCGGGCGATCGTGTATCCCAAGAGCAGGAAGCTCAGCTACCCCTTCCGAACGGGCAAGGAGGAGCTGCTGCCCGTGGCCCTGCGGGTGCTCGAGGCCGTGGGCGGGGACGACGAGGGCGAGTAGGGGAGAGGGGCATGCCGCAGTGGGCGGCAGGGCTGTAGGGCCGCCGCCGAGGGGCAAGGGCCGCCGCCGAGGGGCAAGGGCTGCCGTCGAGGGGCAAGGGCTGCCGCCGGCTGCGGTTTGTCGGTACCTCTCGCCTCGAAATGTGCCGACAAACGGAAGATTTCTGGTCCGAGTGGGCTGCCACCACGAGTTTGTCGGTACTTTTTTCCCAAGGAAGTACCGACAAGCTTGGCGGGGTCGTCGGCCGCTCTTCGTGAGGCCATGACTTGCGGGCTGTCGTGCTCCCTGCGGGAGTATGCTCGTTGAATCAACGGGCGAGAGGAGCCTCCATGAAGCAGCTGCTGATTCGTGCGGACGACCTGGGATACTCCTATGCGGTCAACGTCGGGCTCGTGCGCAGCGCGGCCGAGGGGCTCGCTCGCTCCGTGGGCGTCATGCCCAACATGCCCGAGACAGAGCGGGGGCTTGCGTGGCTGCGCGACTCCGGTGCCGACGTGGCCCTGGGGCAGCACAGCAACGTCTGCCTGGGTGTGCCAGTCGCGGACGCGTCTCTCGTTCCCAGCCTCCTCGGGCCAGACGGCAACTTCAGGAGTAGTCGCGAGTACCGCGCCAGCTACCAGCGCGGGGAGGACTTCGTCACCTACGAGGAGGCGGTGGTCGAACTCGAGGCGCAGCTCTCCCGCTTCCGCGAGCTCACGGGCAGGGACCCCGACTACTTCGAGGCGCACGCGGTCCTCTCGCCCAACCTCGATCGGGCGGTCTCGCACGTCGCGCGCACGCATGGCCTGCTCGAGCAGCCGGTCTCCTTCGATCCGGCCGCGACCGTGGACTGCGGTGGGACGCCCGTGCGCATGGTCATGCGCAGCATGAGCCCCGACTACGATCCCGCCGCAGCCATTAGGCAGACGGTCGAGTCCATGGCGGACGGCGAGACGGTCGTCTTCGTCTGCCATCCCGGCTACCTGGACGACTTCATCCTGCACAGCAGCTCCCTGACCACGGACCGAACGAAGGAGGTCGACGCGCTCGTCGACCCCGCCCTGCGCGCCTGGCTCGAGTCGCGCGACGACCTGAGGCTCATCGACTACCGCGACCTGAAGGAGGCCGGTCCGGAACGTCGACTCCTCGGGGAGCTGTCCGTAGGGGAGAGGGACCTTGCGGAGGGCCGTACGGTCTCGTGTGACGACGACTCTCGTCGACTGAGAGACAAATTTGGACTGTGACCAGCACTGATGCGGAATGTGAAGACCAGAAGCACAATTACTGACAAACAGCGGTGGGCCACGAGGCACGGGGAGCGAGACATGGCAGAGGAGCAGAGCGACCTGAGTAGGCTTGCCGACGAGGTGGACGCCCAGACGGCCACCCGCCCCGGGGCGCCGGCGTCACATCCGGAGTTCGATCGCCTCGTGCGCACCATCTGGCGACTGCGCCAGCCCGACGGCTGCCCCTGGGACAAGGTCCAGACCCACTCCTCCATCACGCGCAACATGATCGAGGAGGCCTACGAGGCGGTCGACGCCATAGCCGCCGACGACATGCCCCACCTGCGCGAGGAGCTCGGGGACGTGCTCGAGCAGGTGCTCCTCCACGCGCAGATCGCCCGGGACGAGGGCGATTTTGACGTGGACGACGTCTGTCGCGAGCTCAACGAGAAGCTCGTCCGTCGGCATCCCCACGTCTTCGGGGACGCCGCAGCCGTCGGCGCCGTGGACTCCGCAGGCAAGGTGCTGGACATCTGGGACGACGTGAAGAGGTCCGAGCGAGAGGGCCGTTCCTCCGACGCCGCGCCCGAGGGCCTCCTGGACTCCGTGCCCCGCTCCCTGCCCGCCCTCATGCAGTGCCAGAAGATCTCGAAGCGCGCTGCCAAGGCGGGCTTCGAGTGGGAGTCCATCTCCGACGTGTGGGACCAGTTCGCCAGCGAGCGCGTCGAGTTCGAGGCGGAGGAGCCGGGCAGCCGGGAGGCGACGGAGGAGTTCGGCGACCTGCTCTTCTCGCTCGTGAACGTGGCCCGTCACGCCCACGTAGACGCCGAGGAGGCCCTCGCCGCGTCCAACCGTAAGTTCCGTCGCCGCTGGGCGCGCATGGAGGAGCTTGCGCGCGAGCGCTCCCTCGCACTCGACGGACTGGGCACCCGAGTCCTCAACGAGCTTTGGGACGAGGTCAAGCGAGAGGAGCGCGCGGCCCGCAGGTAGGGGCGTCGCCCTGCGTGCCGCCGCCCCGTTGCCGCGTGCGCCTCATCCTCACGCGATGTCTGCGAAGCTTGCGGAGCGTCGTCCCGTGCGGACGGGTCACCGCCCTCCTCTGATATAACTGAGGGAGCGGCCGACGGCCGCGGCTGCCAAAGACGAAGTTGAGACGAAGCGACGGCAAGCATGGCCATATCCCAGAACCCAGGCGACACCAATCCCATGGGTCGCGCCAGCGACGCCTCCGGTCATAATGCGAAGGCGTCGGGGCGCAGGCGCGGTCACGCGCGCGATCCCAGGCCCCTCCGCCAGGAGGGGGGTCGCTCGAAGCCGCGCGATGCGGGCCGTGACGCCAGCCAGGTGCCGCCGACCGTGGGGCGTGTCTCCGCGGGCGCCCTGGCCGTTCGTGGCGTCCGGGACGGTGGCGCGCGCGGAGCTGGCAGGGCGACCAGGCCCGCCGACGAGCGCCCGTCTCGCATGCAGCCCCGCGCTGCCTCGCGCGACGAGGCGCGAGCTTCCGAAGAGGAGCCCTCCGCCTTGGCGAGGCGAATCTCCGCCCTGTGCGAGCTGAGCCCCGCCGACGTGGCCGACTCGGCCCGCGGCCTGGGCAACCGCCTGCTGGGGCACAGGGTGGCCCTTGTCGTCCTGGTCGTCCTGGTCGTCGTGGCAGCCTCGCTCTATGGTCCCGTCAAGGGCTATTACGCCGCGCGTCGCAGCGGCGAGGACCTGCAGAGGAGGTACGACGAGCTGAGCGAGAAGAACGACTCTCTCCAGGGCGACCTCAAGAGCCTGACGTCCAAGGAGGGCATCGAGGACGAGGCGCGCAAGCGCGGGTACGTCCAGGAGGGCGAGACCAGCGTGACCGTCGAGGGCTTGGACGGCCAGGGGAAGGCCGACCCCTCCGCCCCGGTCGAGTACCAGGACACGCGGGCGTGGCCCACGAAGGCCCTCGACTTCGTCTTTGGCTACGACCCGGAGGCAGTATGGGACGAGTAGCCTGCATCGACGTCGGCACGGTGACCGTGCGCCTCGCTGTGTGCGACGTCGAGGGTGGCCGCGTGAGGCGCATGGCCAAGACCTCGACCATATGCAACCTGGGCGAGGGCCTCTCTGCAACCGGCAGGATCGGCGATGCCGCCAGGGCGCGCGTCCTCGACTGCGTGGACCGCTACCTCGCCAACGCCCGACAGGCCGCGGCGCGGGTCGTCTGCTGCACGCTCACCTCTGCCGCGCGGGACGCCTCCAACTCGGCCGAGCTCGAGGGCGACCTCATCGCACGTGGCCTCCTGCCCGAGGTCATCGCCGGCCGCGTCGAGGGCTCGCTTACCTTCCTGGGCGTTGCGCAGGACTTCCCCGACGAGCGGATCCTGGTGGCGGACAACGGCGGCGGCTCCACCGAGCTCGCCGTGGGCAGCCTGGGCGAGAGGGGCCTGCGCCTCGAGGCCGTGACCTCGGTGGACGTGGGATGCCGCCGCGTGACCGAGCGCTTCCTGCCAGGGGACGGCCCGGCGTCCGACGACCAGGTCGCTGCCGCCCGCGCGTTCTGCCGCGGACCCTTCGAGACGGCGTTCGAAGGCGAGGGCCTGCGCGACCGTGCCAGTCGCCTGGTGGTCACCGGCGGCACCGTCACCAGCCTGGTCGCCGTGCGGGACTCGCTTGCCCCCTACGACCCCCTGCGCGTGCACCTGCGCGAGCTGGGTCGGGACGACGTGGAGGCCCTTGCCGCGCGCCTCGCCGCGCTTTCCCTGGGCGAGAGGGCGGGTCTGCCTGGCCTGCAGCCCAAGCGCGCCGGGGTGATTCTGGGCGGGGCGCTGGCGGTGGCGGAGCTCATGGCGGCCACGGGCTTCGAACGCCTCACGGTGAGCGAGAGTGACCTCCTCTTCGGCCTGGCTATCTGTGCCGAGGCCGTGCGCGCGGCCGAGGAATCCCCCCTGGGCTGGCGTCCGCGCCTGGCCTCGCTGCGCTAAGATTTCCCTTGTCGCGCGGATCGCGTCGCGGTCCGCGTTCGCGTGGCCTTCGGGGGCGTGGCGGAATTGGCATACGCAGGGGACTTAAAATCCCTCGCCGCAAGGATTGTGGGTTCGAACCCCACCGCCCCTACCAGCCATCGCCTGCGTGCGGGCGTGCGCAGCGCCCTGCCGCCGTCCCTCTCGCCTGGAGCTCCTCCTTTTTCGTGGTTCTGGCCGTCGTGGACTATCCTGTACACAAGTTACCTGTACAGTAGTTGTCCTGTATTCGACCTATCCATGTCATGGACCAAAGCGAAAGAGGATTCCGTGAGAGAGCAGCGCTTTGGCTTTCCGACGCTTCCCGACCCCTCCGCGCCGGACGTCAGCTGCAGCCTGACGCAGCCCGTGCTCGCCTCGGAGGGCCCCCTGCACGCGCAGCTCGCCTCGGCGCTCCGCCAGGCCATCGCCACGAGGGAGTGGCGGCAGGGCGACGCCATCCCGTCCGAGTCCGAGCTCATGGCGCGCTACGGCCTCAGCCGCGGCACCGTCCGGCGAGCCATCCGCACCCTGGTCGAGGAGGGGCTGCTCGTCAGCCGCAAGGGGAGCGGCACCTTCGTCACGGAGGGCGGCCTCGCCCGCCCCAGCGTGCTGAGGCCCCTCTCGTTTGCCACCCTCCTGCACGAGCGCGGCGTGGCCTACGTTACCGAGGTGCTTGCCAAGGAGGTCGTGGAGGCACCGCGCAGCGTGGCCAGCGAGCTGGGCATCGCCCCCTCGAGCCCCGCGCTCTTCATGCGTCGGCTGCGCTCGTCGGGCGGCTCGCCCCTCCTCTGCCAGGAGAGCTGGTCGAACCTCTGCGCCTGCCCGGGCCTGGACGAGGCGGACTTCGCGCGCGAGTCGCTCTTCGACGCCGTCGAGCGCTGCTCGGGCCGCAGGATCCTGCGCTCGAGCGTGCGTTACCTCTCCTGTCCCGTGGACGAGGAGCACGCCGCCTATCTGGGCTGCGACGACGGAGACCCCATCCTGGTCCTGGAGCAGAACATCCAGCTCGAGGACGGCACGCCCATAGAGTGGAGCCTCACCTGGCTGGGGCCGGGGCAGTCCGTGGCGGGCATCTCGTTCCAGGACGACGGCGCGGTGCTCCTGGGCGGGGGCATCCCCCCTGTGGGCGCGGCCGACGGGAGGGCGCTGCGCCGCAGGCTCGAGCTGGGCGCCCTCGGCGTCCGTCGTGGCGTGGCGCAGATCGCGCACCGATACTCGGACACCCCCTTCCACATGGGCGGGGCCCTCTCCATGGCCGAGCTCGTGGCCGTGCTCCTTGGGGACGTGATGCGCACGGGTCGCGACGGCACCCCCTGGGAGCGGCGCGACCGCCTCGTGGTGTCGAAGGCGCACTGCTCGATCGCCCTGTACCCGGCCATGCTCGAGGCGGGGCTCATCTGCCAGGACGACCTTGACCGGGGGCTCTTCGGTCCCGAGGCGGTACTGTTCAAGCACCCTCACCGCGACCCCGCCCGCGGGATCGAGACCTCCGGCGGAAGCCTGGGCATGGGCCTGGGCTATGCCGCCGGGCTCGCCCTGGCGCTCAGGAGGCGGGGGCTGGACTCGCGGGTCTTCTGCGTGGTGGGCGACGGCGAGTGCGACGAGGGGTCCATCTGGGAGTCGGCGGGGTTCGCGGCCTTCAGGCGGCTCGACAACCTGACCGTGATCGTGGACGCCAACGGGATGCAGCTGGACGGGTCGACCTCAGACATCCTGGACAACGGACCCATCCAGCGCAAGTTCGCCTCCTTTGGCTTCGAGGTGTGCGAGGTGGACGGTCACGACGTCATGGCCCTGCGCGCCGCCCTCAGGGCACGCTCGGCCCGGCCTCGCGTCGTGGTGGCGCGCACGGTGAAGGGCAAGGGCCTCTCCTTCGCCGAGATGAGGGTGGAGTGGCACGACTGCGCCCTGGACGACGAGCTGTACGTGCGTGCCATGGAGGAGCTGGACGCCCGCGAGAGGGAGATCTGCGATGAGTGAGAGAGGCGCTGGCGCGCTGGCAGGCGGCCGGGGCGAGGGCGGAATGCTGGTCTCGCCCGAGGAGGCGGCGCGCTTCGCCGGCATGTCTCACAAGGCGGTCTTCGGCGAGGTGATGGAGGGGCTCGCCCGTGGCGGCGACGAGCTCTCCGTCGTGGTGTCCGACTACGGGCGCCGGCTCAACCTGGGCGGCCTCCGCGAGCTCTGCCCCGAGGCCTTCGTGCAGTGCGGCATCGCCGAGCAGAACCAAATCGAGGTCGCGGCCGCCCTGGCCAACGAGGGGTTCTGCACCTTCGCGCCTTCGTATGCGACCTTCATCACGGCGCGCGTCCTGGACCAGATCCGCGTGAACCTGGGCATCATGCGCTCGCCGGTGATGCTGGTGGGCGTGAGCTGCGGCTGCGACTCGGCGATCCTGGGGGCGAGCCACATGGCCCTGGAGGACGTCGCCTGCGTGCGGTGCATCCCCGGCATGGTGGTTGCGAGTCCGGCGGACAACGCCGAGTTCGCGGCGGTGCTGCGCTGGCTTGCCGCCAACCCGCGTCCGGCCTACGTGCGCATGAGCGAGCCCCTGGCCAATCTGCATCCCGACGGCGTGGACTCTCTCGAGGGACTGGACGCGCTGCGTGGGGCGGAGAGCCCCGACGTCGTGATGGTTGCGAGCGGGACCATCGCGGCGACGGCGGTGGGGGCCGCGGAGGCCTTGGCGACACGGGGCGTCGAGGCGCGCGTGCTCGACCTGCTGATGGTGAAGCCGCTCCCTGGGGAGTCGCTGCTGCGGCAGGTCGCCGGCGCGCGCCTGGTGGTGACGCTCGAGGAGCACAGCGTGGTGGGGGGTCTGGGCGGAGCCGTCTCGGAGCTCCTCGCCGAGCGTGGCCTGGGCGTGCCCCTGCTCAGGCTGGGCATGCCGGACGCATACCAGGCCGCCGACACGAGGGAGAGGGTCCTCTCGCTTTGCGGCCTGGACGTCGAGGGTGTGGCGGCGTCCGTGCTCGGGCGCCTGGCGTCGCTGTAGTGGCGGCGGCCTGACGGCGCGCCCGCGGCTGGTTGGGCTGTAGGGTGCCGGCGGCTCGTTCGGTGGCATCGGATGAGGGGGACTGACGGTGCGATTAGTGCACACAAACTGGGAAATGCAAAAATACTGCAACTAGTTACCTGGGATTTTTCCATAATGCACCAAGTTTGTGTACACTAATTTGCCTGGATGGACGCTGGTGCAGCCTCGAGGTGCACTGCATCGTCGCCAGCCTCCCGCAACCGGAATGTGACCAGAGGCGCAAAAAGTCGAGCCCGCCGGCAGCTGCCAGGCGGGCTCGCTTCGCTTGCGATGGTGCCCCCAACGAGACTCGAACTCGTGTCGTCGCCTTGAAAGGGCGATGTCCTGACCGCTAGACGATGGGGACGCGGGCCAAAGTATAGCAAAGTCGCAGGCGCGTCCCCTCCGCGTCCCCGTCTACCAGTCGTAGCCGGTCTTCCGCGCATAGTCGCGCGCCGCGCCCTCGATTTCGGGGATGTCCTCCGCCCAGGCGGGCAGGTCGGGCACGTCCACGATGACGGGGTCGGCCTCGTGGACGGCCAGTGACGCCTCCTCGTAGCTGTAGGGCTGCGCGCAGGGCCGGTCGGGCATGTAGGTCTCCTTGAGCACGGGGCGGAGCAGCGCATAGGCCGCCCCCTCGCTCAGGCGGCTGTAGCCCAGGAGCGCGCGCCGCGCGGCACCGAGGCGTCCCAGCTTGTAGAGGAGGATCACCCTGCCGAGGGCCGACCAGGAGTCCCCCCTGCGACCGAGCCTGGCGTCGAGCGCCTCGAAGCCCTCCTCGTCCTCCAGGCGTGCCAGGGCGAGCGCGCTGGTGTGGCGCGCGCCGAGGAAGTCCGATGGCGCGTCGCGCAATAGCCCCTGCGCCCACTCGTCCGCCTTGCGGTAGCGGGCGGAGTCGAAGAGCGCCCTTACGATCGCCGCGCGCATGCGCAGGCGGGGGCGGGCAAACACGTCGTCCCAGGCGTCCGCAGCGCCTCCGTCGGACCAGGACGGCTCGGGCGAGTCGTCGAGTATGTCCAGCAGCAGCTCGAGGTAGGGGTCGACGTCCAGGTCCTGCGCGATGGCGTCCAGGAGCCGGGCATCCGTGCACTGTGGGTCGACCGCAAGCGCTGCCGCGCAGTCCTGGCGCATGCGCGCCATGCGCCGCTGCCGCGTTTGCAGGTAGGCGTCATCGTCCAGCAGGTCGTCGTCCTGGCGGGAGGTGTCGTAGCGCTCGAGCGCCTCCTGCACCAGCAGCAGCGCCTCGTCGTCCTTCCCGTCGACGAAGGAGCTCGGGTCCTCGCGCACGGCCAGGAGGAGCTCCGCGTACCCGCTGGACGAGAGCCCCAACGCGATGCTGCGCTTCTGGGCGAGCCTGAGCACAAGCTCCTCGTGCGCGTCCACCTACTCCGCCTCCCTGCCGACGCCCCACTCGACCTCGTCGGCAAACACGTGGGCGCGCTCGTCGTGGCCCAGGCGCCCCAGGCATTCCTCGCGCAGCCACGCGCCCAGGGCACCGCGCCCCTCCTTGTCGCGACCCTCCTGCAAGAGGACGGTGCCCTCGGATATGGCCAGGATGAGTTCGTCCTCGCTCCTGGGCTGCGTGACCAGGCGAGAGAAGACCCCATCTGGGAGCTCGCGCTGTATGGCCAGGGCCGAGAGGGCGTTGGGATGGGTCTCGGCGAGCCTCGTGATGGCGTCGCGCGCGCCGACCAGGTCGTGGCTCTTGTAGGCAAGGGCGATGCGCGCGAGCTGCGTCCAGGCGTCCTGCGTCGCGGGCATGCCGCGCCGCGCCTCGATCTGGGCGCCCTTTCGACAGAGCTCCTCGAGCCCCTGCTCGTCCTCGACCTTCGCAAGGGCGATGAGCGCGGTGTACCTCACGTCCGCCTCGTCGTCGGGGTCGATTCGCATGAGCTCGCGGGCGATGTCGATGGCGTCCTTGTTGCGGCCGCAGATGACTGCCTTGCTCGCATGCATGGCGCGCCAGCGGATGAAGGGCCGCAGGGCCAGGTTGGCGGCGATCCTGCCGCGCTCCCCGCCCTCGCGCTTGAGCGCGTGCTCGTGCTGGCGCAGGCACCATGCGCGCACGTCGTCGCCCTCGGTCCTGAGGAAGTCATAGTAGCCGTCGAAGGAGGCGATCTGTGACGCCTGCTGCATGCGCAGGGCGTCGAAGCAGTGCTCGTCGAGGAGAAGTGCCTCGTCCAGGAGCTCGTGGCCTTTCTTGATGAGCTCGAGGGCCTTGTCGTCGTCCGAGAAGGGAAGCTCGTAGTCTATGACCGTGGTGGCGCGCGCGACGAGGCCGAAGGCGCGGTCCGCATCGTCCTGCGGGAGCGAGTCGCGGTCCTGCGAGAAGCGGCGGCCGAATCCGGCGAAGGCCCTTGCCGCGGCAAGCGGGCCCATGCGGTCGGCGCTGCGCATGAACTGCAGGCTCAGACGCTGGTAGTCCTCCCTGTTTGGCTCGTATGCCAAGCGTGCCTCCCTTGCCTCTTCTCCCGGGTCCGAGCCCGGGAGCTGGTGCGACAATCGTAGCGGAGCGCGTCCCGCGGCGCGCGTGACGGCTGTGGCGAGCGTGGCCTGTTTGGGCTGTTATGGGGGAAGGTGGCCGGGCCTCTCTCTCGCCCAGGCATGAATATAAATGTACAGTAAATACTGGTCATTCAATTTTGTCAATACATGTAGGTAAAATATTCAGCAAGCGGGCCTTAAAAGTCGACAAGTGGTTTCGTATATCCAATTTTATTTCATGCAGGTATCCTCAGGAGGATATGGGGCTGAGCCAGGTCGCGTGCGACAGTCTGCGCGTCCTGGGGCACAGGGCCTCTCTAACCATCGCGGCCCCGCGGGGGCGGGGCCAGTTGAAGGAGGAGAGTTTATGGGACGTTTCACCAACCCGCGTGACCTGTACTTCGGCGAGGGCGCCCGTCACGAGGTGAAGAACCTCAAGGGTTCCAAGGCCATGATCGTCTCGGGCGGCGGCTCCATGCGTCGCGGCGGCTTCCTGCAGGACGTCGAGGCGGACCTCAAGGAGGCTGGCTTCGAGGTGGCCTTCTTCGAGGGCGTCGAGTCCGACCCCTCCGTCGAGACCGTCATGAAGGGCGCGGCGGCCATGAGCGAGTTCGGCCCCGACTGGATCGTCGCCATCGGCGGCGGCAGCCCCATCGACGCAGCCAAGGCCATGTGGATCAAGTACGAGTACCCCGAGTGCACCTTCGAGGACATGTGCAAGGTCTTCGGCCTGCCCGAGCTGCGCAAGAAGGCCCACTTCTGCGCCATCAGCTCCACCTCCGGCACCGCGACCGAGGTCACCGCGTTCTCGATCATCACGGACTACCAGAAGGGCATCAAGTACCCCATCGCCGACTTCGAGATCACGCCTGACGTTGCCATCGTCGACCCCGAGCTCACCTACACCATGCCCGCGAAGCTCTGCTCGCACACCGGCATGGACGCCCTGACCCACTGCATGGAGGCCTACGTCTCGACCGTCGCCTCCACCTTCACCGACGGCCCCGCCCTCCACGGCATCCGCGAGATCACCACGTGGCTGCCCGTCTCCTACACGGGCGACAAGGTGGCGCGCCAGCACATGCACGACGCGCAGTGCATCGCCGGCATCGCCTTCTCGTCGGGCCTGCTGGGCATCGTGCACTCCATGGCCCACAAGACCGGAGCGGCCTTCAGCGGCGGCCACATCATCCACGGCTGCGCCAACGCCATGTACCTGGGCAAGGTCATCCAGTTCAACGCCAAGGACGCCCGTGCCGCCGAGCGCTATGCCTTCGTCGCCAAGGAGATCCTGCACCTCGAGGGCGAGACCAACGAGGAGCTCGTCGCTGCCCTGGTCCAGTACATCCGTGACCTCAACGACAAGCTGGACATCCCCCAGGCCATCAAGAACTACGGCGAGGGCGGCGTGAAGTCCGAGACCTCCATCATCGACGAGAAGGAGTTCCTCGAGAAGCTCCCGACCGTCGCCGCCAACGCGATCGCTGACGCCTGCACCGGCGCCAACCCCCGCCAGCCGTCCCAGGAGGACATGGAGCAGCTCCTCAAGTGCGTCTACTACGACCTGCCCGTGGAGTTCTAGTTCCCGTTCCACAGAGTCGAGCATTTGGGTCCCGTCGGTCTTCCGGCGGGACCCTTCTTTCTGGCGGGGGGCACCGCAGTGCGTGCCGTCATGACGCGCGCAATCATGCGGGCGAGAGTGGCGTGCCACCTTGGCCGGGCGTCAGCCCCAGACGCGACGGAGCTCGGTGCCCTCGGTGCTGAGGCTCACGACGAGGCGGCTGCGGTCGCCGGGCTCGATGAGCACTGAGGCCTCGAACGCGCGTCCCGTGGTGTCGAAGGAGGTCCTGAGCACCCTGAGCGCCGCGCTGCCCGCCCTGACACCCAGGGCCTTCGCCTCGCGTGCGTCGAGGCAGACCGCCTCGTAGCTCTCCTCCGCTCGGGCGGGCAGGGCCCCCGAGCCCTGAGAGATGAGCGCATAGAGGGAGGTCGAGAGGTCCTCCTCGCTGAGGTTCGGGCAGAGCTCGCAGGGGACGTAGGCGATGGCGAGCTGCAGGGGGAGGTCGTTGCCCAGGCGCAGGCGTCTGATCTCCCACACGGGCGTGCCCTCGGCAACGCCGAGCCTGCGGGATATGCCGCCCGAGGCCTCGCGTCGTCTCAGGCCCAGGAGCCGCGACGCGGGCAGGAGCCCCGCAGACTCCATCTCGGACGAGAAGTTGAGGGGGACGCTGCTCTCACCGCGTGTCGTCTCTGGCCTCACAAAGGTTCCGTGGCCCCTCCTGCGCACGACACGGCCCTCGTCCACAAGGTCCTTGAAGCAGCGACGCACCGTCGCGCGAGAGAGGCCGAAAGCCTGGCAGAGCTGCATCTCGGTGGGCAGCGGTGTCGTCTCGTCGAGGGAGCCGCTGGCCATGAGCTGCAGCATGCGTTGCTTGAGCTGCTGGTAGAGGGGCAGCTGCGAGCTGTCGTCCAGGGGGCTGGATGCGATGGCGGCGAGGTTGTCCACGAGCTCCTCTCCCATGATTTGAATATATGTACGGTACATACGAACAAATAACGAGACATATCCTACATCCCCAGGCCGGGGTGGTACATTCCCGTCAGCAAAAGTACGGTAGGTGCCGTACAAAGAGACAAGAGAGAGGACATGCCATGAACCCCAGCAAGAAGGCGGCGGAGATGAGCGAGCGCGAGCTCGCGAGCTACATCGACCAGTCCGTGCTCAAGCCCGAGTTCACCGTGGAGGACATCAAGAAGTACAGCCAGGAGGGCATCGACTTCGGCTGCAAGACCATCTGCGTCAACCCCGCCTCTCTGGACATCGTCGCCCCCATGGTCAGGGGCACCAAGACGGGCATCTGCGTCGTGTGCGACTTCCCGTTCGGTCTCTCCACCACGGCGTCCAAGGCGCTCCAGGCCGAGGAGTACTGCAAGAACTACGAGATCGAGGACCTGGACATCGTGGCGAACTACGGTCGCCTGCGCTCCGGGGACCTCGACTACGTGACCGCGGACATAAAGGCAGTCGTCGACGTCTGCCACAGCTACGGCACCAACGTGAAGGTCATCGTCGAGACCGACTCCCTCACCATCGACCAGGTAAAGGCTGGCACGCGCTGCGCCGTGGCCGCGGGCGCCGACTTCATCAAGAGCTCGACCGGCTTCTACACGGGGGGCGAGCAGCGCGGCGCGACCAACGAGGTCGTCGCGGCGATGATCGAGGCGGGCGAGGGCAGGATCAAGGTCAAGGGCTCCGGCGCCATCCGCACCCGCGAGCACTTCCTCGAGCTCATCGACATGGGGATCGACCGCATGGGCGTGGGCTACCGCTCGACGCCGGTGGTGCTGGGCATGAGCGCCGATGAGGCGAGGAAGCTGGGGTAGGATCCAGCTGCGGTGGCGTCGGGCGGGTCTTGGCGCCACCGAGGTGGAAAGGCGTATGTAGCCCGTAGGTCGTCCGGCTCCATGAGGGGAGAGGCCATGTGCCGCGAAGTCGAGTTCGATGAGCTTGGGGATGGCAGCGCAAGGACAGGGGGACCATTGGTCGTGCACGTGCTCTCTGACGCGCTGGGCGAGACGGGGCTTGCGCTCGTGAGGGCCGCCGCGATCCAGTTCAGGCGCGAGAGCGTCGTCGTCTCTCGCCTAACGCATGTCGAGGGCATGGAGGAGGTCCGCCGTTACCTGGATCGCTACGTTCCAGACGGCAGTGCGACGGTGCTCTGCCACACCATACTCGACGAGGGACTGCGCGAGGAGCTCCGCCAGGAGGCGGAGGAGCGCGGCATGGCGACGGTCGACCTCCTGGGCCCTTCCCTGAGCATGCTGGAACGGCTTCTGGGCGAGGCTCCGATGGACGTGCCCGGCCTCGTCGTGGAGCGCGAGAGTAGGCTCGTCCGTAGCATCGACGCACGACGGCTCTAACGCCGGGACATGCCGGGGGAGTGACGAGGTGGCAGAGATGGCCGCAGTTCAGCTGGCTCACGACATGAACGTTCTAGCGAGGTTCCTGGGAAGGTGTGACGTCCCCACGCTGACCCGGGACGCCCTCCAGGGGCGCTATGGCTTCGCCCAGGCCGACGTGATGGCGCTCTTTGGCGGGAGCATCCTCGCAGGCGGGAACGTGCTGGCGGCGGCGATGCGCGCGGACGTCGCGAAGGCCTACGTGATCGTGGGTGGGACCGGTCACACGACCCAGACCTTCCGTGAACGCGTGCGCGGCCTCTGCCCCGACCTCGACTTCGAGGACGACGCCTGCGAGGCGGACGTCTTCGCCGCGTACCTCCGCACCAGGCACGGGCTGGAGGCGGACCTCCTCGAGCGGCGGTCAACCAACTGCGGAAACAACATCGGCTACCTGCGCGAGCTCCTGGACGAGAGGGGCGTTCCCTGTCGCTCGCTGATACTCTCGCAGGACGCCACCATGCAGTTGCGCATGGAGGCCATCGCACGGCACGACTGGCCGGACGTACTTCCCGTGAGCTATGCGACCTATGCGACGCGTGTTGTGGCGCGAGGCACGGACCGCATGAGCGAGGCGGCCGATCCTCTCGCCTGCCTGGACTTCGAGGAAGAGCCTCTGGGAATGTGGGGGCTGCGGCGCTACCTGACCCTGCTTATGGGGGAGCTGCCCCGCCTGACTGACGACGAGGGCGGTTACGGCCCGCGTGGCAGAGACTTCCTGGTCCATGTGGACGTGCCGACCGAAGTCCAGGAGGCGTTCAGGCGCCTGCGCGAGGAGTTTCCCGACTGCGTGCGCGTCGCCAATCCCAAGTTCGCGTAGCGCCGTCGCGTGGCAGCAGACCGCGTAGGAGTGGCTCAAGCACCCCATGGCGTCATGTGACTCTCGCACGAGACGAGAATGATGCGAGCGCGGCCATTGCGAACCTGCGCGTATTACAAAGCCCCTCGCACGAAATCGAATTCGTGCGAGGGGCCCTCGTCTACTTATGCCTGACGCTTGAGTTCCAGGAGCGTGCGCATGGCCTGGCAGAAGCCGTCGGTCGAGTCCTGCGCCGACACGAAGGCGTTGCCCGCACAGGCCAGCGCCGCCTGTGCCTTGGGGTTGTTGATGCCGTTGCGCATGAGCAGGAAGGTGCCCACCTCGCCTGCCATCGCGCAGTCTGCCGGGGAGTCCCCGCAGGCCAGGACCTCGGCCGGGTCCCAGCCCATGAGCTCGACGTAGCGCCTCGTGGCCGAGCCCTTGTCCAGGCCGCGTGGCGTGATGTGGTAGGTGTGCACGTCCTCGACGCGCCCGCCCTCGAAGCTAGGCAGGATGGTCTTGCCCGTGATGCGCGTCACGAAGCCGTTGTCTGCCAGGTAGAGGGGTAGGCCTGTCTCGTCCAGCATCGCCTGCGCCTCGTCCTCGATCACGGCCCCGCGAAGCGCCACCGTGACCTCGCGGTACTGGTAGCCGATGTTGTTGTCGTTGTAGGTCTCGAGGCAGTCGTACCAGCGGGCAAGCATGCGATCCACCACGCCCGTCTCCATGATCAGGTCGTGCGGGGTCTTGCCGCAGTCCTCATCGTAGGGCATCTGCGCCGTGAAGTAGTGCCACTCGGCGTCGGAGCCCTCGTGCAGGCAGAGCACGCCGCCCATCTCGCCAATCCAGCCTGGCAGGCCCAAGATGCGCGCGTCCTCGCGGATCATGGCTCGGTTGCGTCCGGTGCAGGGAATCACCTGGACGCCGGCGCGTCGCAGGTCGACCAGGGTCTGCGCGAGCTCGGCGGAGGGGGTCCCGTCCGTGGTCGAGAGCGCCTGTCCGTGGCTCACCATGGTGTTGTCGGTGTCGCTGATCACGTATTTTATGCGAGAGAGGCGCTCGGCCATGGGGTCTGGGACCTTGTTGGCGTCGACGGGGAAGGTGGGGAGCGAGAGGGCAGTGGGCATGGCGGTCCTTTCTCGGCCTGCGTTCGTCTTGTGGGAGGGTTGAGCTAGCCGCGGTCCGTCCGCGCCGTGCGTGCGGCGACGGCCCGCTCGAAGAGGGTCGCGTCGGTCTCGCAGGGAACGAAGGAGTCCCCCTCGTGCTGGCGGGTCTCGTCTCCCTTCGCGAGGAGGCATACCACGGCCCCGCGTGGGCTCTGGAACGCCCGTTCGACCGCACGCCCAATGGCGTGCGGGCGGTTGACGATGACCTCGAAGTCCTGGCCCTCGGGTGTGGCCGCGGCCATCTGGGCACAGATCTCCTCCACGGGGTCGTGCGCTGGATCCTCCTCCGTGTAGACGACGAAGTCCGCCCAGCGCGACGCCTCCTCGGGGAGCTCCCGGCGCCGCTCGTAGGCCTTGCCTCCCGGTGCGCCGAAGACGGCGATGACCTCGCGGCCGGGGTACTCCTTGGCCACCGAGGCGAAGAAGCGCTGGTACGACAGCTTGTTGTGGGCGTAGTCCACGATGCCGGTGATGCGGGGGTCCGACGTGCGCAGGAGCTCCATGCGACCGGGGACGCGCACGTGCGCAAGGCCAGCCTTGACCTGCTCTTGCCCGATGCCCAGCACCTCGCAGGCGGCGATGGCGCAGAGGGCGTTCTCGGCGTTGAAGAGGCCCGCAATGCCCACCTCGACCTCGCCCTCCCAGCTGGGGGTGTGGACGAAGAGGCGAATTCCGGAGTCGGAGGGGCGCGGGTCCCTACACCATACGTCGGCGTCGGAGCCGGCGGCATCCCCGTCTGCGAGGAAGGTCACGACACGCTTGCAGCGGCCCGCCGCCGCCAGGACCTCGTCGGCGTGGTCGCTCCCCAGGTTCACGACGGCCACCCGGGCCTGCTCGAAGATGCGCAGCTTGCTCGCGAAGTAGTCCTCGAAGTCGGGGTGCTCGCGCGGCGATATGTGGTCACGGCCGATGTTGAGGAAGCAGGCCACGTCCAGACCTAGCCCCACGACGCGCTCGTACTTGAGCGCCTGGCTCGAGACCTCCATGGTCAGGTAGGGAAGCCCGCTTCGCGCGGCGTTGGAGACGTGCCGCCAGAGGTCGGGCGGCTCGGGGGTGGTGTTGACGCTCTCGGCGCTCTCGACGCCGTCGAAGGTGTCGATCGAGCCCATGATGGCGCTCTGGGGCGTGTCGTGGCACGCGTCCAGGATCGCCCGGAGCATGTAGGCCGTCGTGCTCTTGCCCTTGGTGCCAGTGATGCCCACGACCTCAAGCTTGTTGTCGGGGTGGCCCCAGCAGGCAGCGGACGAGAGGGCCATCGCCGTGCGGAGGCCGTCGTCGCGCACGACAAGCGCGGAGACGTGCGGCGCGACTGCCGCGAGCTCGTCTGCGCGGGAGTCATCGCAGAGGTAGGCCACACACCCGGCCTCGAGCGCCCGCTCAAGGTACGCCGGCTTGAAGGCGGCGCCCTTGCAGACGAAGAGGTGGTCTGGCCCGGCGAAGCGGGAGTCGCAGTCTGCCCCGGTGAGCGAGACGGACGCAGCGTCAACGGACTGCGGGCCACGTGCCAGCAGTCCGTGGTCGCGCAGCAGGGACGCGATGGATTTCACTGTGGCGTTCATGCCTGACAGTATACGACGCGAATGGTCGGGAGGAACCCGCGGGCGAGGTGCGACGCAGGCCATGGCGCCTGGCGTGCGCCTCCCGAGCAGGTGCCGCATGGCCCCTCCGTGCTACACTTTGCCCCTACGGGCGATTGGCGCAGCGGCTAGCGCAGGTGCCTTACACGCACAAGGTCGGCGGTTCGAATCCGTCATCGCCCACCATCGCATCCAGGACGGGCCCCGCGGGGCCCGTCGTCATATGGGGAGGAACCATGGGAGCATCCGATGCGCGCGAGCTCGTCCGTGCGAACGGCCGTGCCGACGACCAGCTGAGGCCCGTCACGCTCACGCGCGACGTCATGAAGAACGCGGACGGCTCCTGCCTGGTGGAGTTTGGCGACACGCGCGTGCTCTGCGCCGCGACGGTGGAGGAGGGCGTGCCGGCCTGGCGCAAGGGCCAGCATGCGGGCTGGGTGACCGCCGAGTATGCCATGCTCCCCGCGGCGACCAACACGCGCGGACGCCGCGAGTATCGCGGGCGCAAGGGGCGGTCGATGGAGATCGAGCGC
The DNA here is from genome assembly GCF_959602185.1 of uncultured Olsenella sp. Taxonomy (NCBI): domain Bacteria; kingdom Bacillati; phylum Actinomycetota; class Coriobacteriia; order Coriobacteriales; family Atopobiaceae; genus Olsenella; species uncultured Olsenella sp. Next base: position 158,395 of record NZ_CAUGRZ010000003.1, on the reverse strand, counting down.
CTGGTGGGGCGCAGCCTCAGGGCGGCGTGCGACCTGGGGAGGTTGGGCGAGTACACCGTGACCTGCGACTGCGACGTCATCCAGGCGGATGGCGGCACGCGCACGGCATCCGTGACCGGGGCCTGGGTGGCTCTGCACGACGCGCTGAGGTCCTACATGGAGGCGGGACGCATCTCTCGCCTGCCCCTTACCGGCCAGGTGGCGGCAATAAGCATGGGGCTCGTCGGGGGCAGGCTGCTGCTCGACCTCGACTACCCCGAGGACTCGCACGCACAGGTGGACATGAACCTGGTCGCCACGGGTGACGGCGGGATCGTGGAGCTGCAGGGCACCGGCGAGCGCTCCACCATGGACCGCGACCAGCTGAACGGCCTCCTCGACCTCGGGCAGGCGGGAATCGCCCGCTTGGTCGAGCTGCAGCGCAAGGTGACGAACTTCGGCGCATAGGGGAGGGGCCCGGGGCGGATGCTGCGCCGGCTCTGCAAATCAGGGAATCTTAACGTTGAAAATCAGGGAATCTCAATGTTGAAAATCAGGGAATCTCAACTCGAAAAATCAGGTATAGTTGCAGTTAAACGAAGCGTATATCCATCCTGATAGTAGGAGGTCAACGGCTTGATTCCCCGAGACATCTCGCGGGCCATCAGAGAGGCGCTGGAAGAGTATCCAGTGGTGTCGTTGACGGGCGCCCGGCAGACGGGCAAGAGCACTCTTCTGAGGAGCATGCTTCCCGACTGGACCTATCTCTCGTTCGAGGACCCTGACCTGCGTGCGCTGGCTCGGGACGACCCGCGAGACTTCCTCGCCCGCCATGCCCGCCACGTGATTCTGGATGAGGCGCAGCGCGTCCCCGAGCTCTTCTCCTACCTCCAGACAGTCGTCGACCAGACCGGTGACGCCGGCCAGTTTGTGGTCTCTGGCTCCCAGAACTACCTCCTGCTCGAGCAGGTGTCCCAGAGCCTGGCGGGTAGGGTGGCGCTCGTGACCATGGCACCGTTGACGCGCGCCGAGCTGCTGGCGGCCAGGCCGGGAGACCTGTCGGCGCCAGAGAAGGGCGCGCGCCTCCTCGACGCCGTTCGCAATGACAGGTGGGCTTGGGTGCTGTACGGTGGCTATCCGCGACTGTATGACTACGGAGTGCATCCCGCGCGGTACTTCGCTGACTACGTACGGACTTATGTGGACCGTGACGTACGCGAGGAGCTGCGCGTCCTCAAGCTGGCCGAGTTCGAGCGCTTCATGGGGTTGTGCGCCGCACGTGCGGGGGAGCTGATCAACTACTCGGCCCTGGCAAGTGACGCTGGGGTCGACGTGAAGACTGCGAAGTCGTGGATCTCGGCCCTGAGCGCCAGCAACATCCTGTTCGAGCTTCGGCCTTACAGCTCGAATGCCAATGCACGTCTCGTAAAGTCGCCCAAACTCTATTTCATGGACACAGGCCTCCTGTGCCACCTGCTGGGAATCGACGACACGGAAGCGCTGGCTGCATACGCGAAGCGTGGCAACGTCTTCGAGAACGCCGTCATTGCCGAATACGCCAAATGCGTGCAGTCGTCGAGGGGACGGCTACACGCGTCCTTCTACAGGACCAGCGGCAGGGACGAGGAGATCGACCTGGTCATAGAGAGGGGCCTCACGCCCTTCGCGGCGTTCGAGGTCAAGTCGAGCGCGACCTACAACTCGAAGTTCTTCAAGAACGTGAGTTCCGTGGGAGAGGCCCTTGACATACCCCCCGAGCGACGTGGCGTCATCTACAACGGCGACCAGGTCATGGTGGGAGGCACCCGCGGCCTGCTCATCACGCCCGACCAGATTCCAGGCGTCGTGGACGAGAGCATCTTCGGCTAGCCTTCGAGCGGCGCGCCCCACGTGACGTTGGAGGTGCCGCACGCGACGGACCAACTCCCAAAGGAGGACCACATGTCGGATGTAGCAGACGCAGGAAGCCTGGACCCGGCCACCACCATCGTGGTGGCCACGGGCAACGCGCACAAGCTCACGGAGATAGAGGCAATCCTCTCCCAGAGGCTCGAGGGATATCGCTTCGTGGCCCTGGGCGAGCTCGGCGACTTCCCTGACCCCGTCGAGGACGGCGAGGACTTCTTCCAGAACGCCCTCATCAAAGCACGTGCCGCCTTGGACGAGACGGGCCTCTCCATGGCCGTTGCCGACGACTCTGGGCTCTGCGTCGATGCGCTCGGCGGTGCCCCCGGAATCTTCTCCGCGCGCTGGGCGGGGGAGCACGGGAACGATGACGCCAACAACGACAAGCTCCTCGCCGAGCTTACGGACGTCCCCGAGCGCGAGCGCGGCGCGCACTTCCACTCCACCGTGGTGCTGGTCGAGCGCGACGAGGACGGCGAGGGGGTTCTCCGCGGCGACGGCGACGTGCCCGGGACCATCGGCTTCGAGCGCTGCGGAGCCAACGGCTTCGGCTACGACCCGCTCTTCAACGTGGCGGAGCTCCCCGGCAAGACCATGGCCGAGCTCCTGCCCGAGGAGAAGAACGCCATCTCGCACCGCTTCCACGCCCTCATGGACCTCGCGGCGAAGCTCTAGTCCGTTGTCGCGTCGGGCGGCGCGCCAGTCGCCTCCGTCCACGCCGCCGGCGCGCCCCACCCTCCGCATGCCGAGCGCTTCCTGGGGTCCGCAACCGCCCTTTCTATAATGTCCTTGTCCAAGGGCGCGGGCCCGCGCGCCGCCGCACAACGTGAGCGTCTACGGAGGAAGCATGAGAATCATTCGCGTCGCAGACTACGATGAGATGAGCAGCCGTGCGGCTGACGTCATCGCCGCCCAGCTCATCCTTGACCCCAGGAGCGTCCTGGGCCTCGCCACGGGCACCACGCCCGTCGGCGCCTACCGCCTCCTCGTCGAGAAAAACCGTCGCGGCGAGATAGACTTCTCGCAGGTCCGCACCTATAACCTGGACGAGTATCGCGGGCTCTCGCACGACGATTCCCAGAGCTACCACTACTTCATGGCCGACAACCTGTTCAAGCACGTGAACATCGACATGGCAAACACCCACGTGCCAGACGGCTCCGACCCCGACGCCGAGTCCGCCTGCCGAGCCTACGACGCCATGGTCGAGGAGGCGGGCTACCCGGACCTCCAGCTCCTGGGCATCGGCAACAACGGTCACATCGGCTTCAACGAGCCTGCCGAGGGCTTTCCCGTGGGCACCCACTGCGTCGACCTGACGCCCAGCACCATCCAGGCCAACAGTCGCCTCTTCGACGACCCCGACGACGTTCCCCGCCAGGCCTACACCATGGGCGTGGGGACCATCATGAAGTCCCGTCGCGTGCTCGTCCTGGCGAGTGGCGCCGCCAAGGCCGATGCGGTCAGGGCCATGTGCTACGGCCCCGTGGTTCCGAGCTGCCCCGCGTCTGCGCTGCAGCTGCATCCCGACTGCATCGTCATAGCGGACGAGGCGGCACTGGCCAGGTGTCCTGAGGAGTAGCCGCCGGCAGGGGGGACGCCGTCCGCTCGACGGGTGGCGGAGTCAACGCGCAAGGCGAGAGGGACGTCGCGACCAAGGTCGGGCGTCCCTCTCGCATGTCTCGGGCCCGTTGTCCCGCGCCTGCGCCGTTCGCGCCCGCGTTGACTACAGCTTTACGACGCGCGGCTCGTGGCTGTAGTGGTTGAGCACCTCGCAGCCGTCCTCGGTGACGATGAGCAGGTCCTCGATGCGCACGCCAATCTCTCCCGGGATGTAGATGCCGGGCTCGATGGAGAAGCACTGGCCGACCTGGACCGGCTCGTCGTGGGTCGCGCTGACGTCGCCGGGCTCGTGGTCCTGCAGGCCGATCTGGTGCCCCAGGCGATGCGTGAAGCGGGGGCCGAACCCGGCGTCCTCGATGACCTTGCGGGCCGTGAGGTCGATCTGGGCAAAGGTCACGCCGGGGCGCACGATGGCCTCGGCAGCCTCGTTGGCGCGGCGCACGGTGTCGTACACCAGGAGCTGGCGCTCGCTGGGACGGGCGGTGAAAAAGGTACGGGTCATGTCCGAGCAGTACCAGTCGCGCTTGCAGCCCACGTCGAAGAGGACCATGTCGCCCTTGGCCAGAGCGGTCTGGTCGGGCTCGTGGTGGGGGTCGGCGGCGTTGGTGCCAAAGCTCACGATGGGGGTGAAGGAATGGTCCTGCGCGCCAAGGCGCCGGTACTCCGCCAGCAGCCCCTCGGCTATCTGCTGCTCGGTGACGCCCTCGCGTAGCTGTGCCACGAGCCAGTCCATGGCCTGGTCATTGGTGAGGCTGGCGTCGCGCATGAGCTGGCGCTCGCGCTCGTCCTTGACGGAGCGCGCCTCGTCGACGGCGGAGGAGGCGAGCCTGAAGCCGCTCGCCGCGCCGGTGTCCATGAGGGGCAGGAGCCAGCGCGCCGCGAGCTCCTTGTCCACGCCCAGCGGCGCGTCGTGGCGCGTGACCTCGGCCACCAGGGGTATGGGGTCCTGGGTGTCGTCGAAGCCCACGACGCGGTCTGCCGCCCCCGTGGCGTCGGGGAAGAGGCGGTTGGCAAAGAGGACGGTCTGGCCCTTGCCCAGGTAGAGCGCCAGGAAGCGCTCGTAGGGCTCGGTGTAGTAGCCGGTCAGGTACCAGATCGAGAGCGGGTCGCACACCAGCATCTGCTCGAGTTCCAGCGACTCGAGTCCCTCGAGCACGCGTTCCTTGCGTTCCTGGTTCATGGGTCCTCCTCGTGATGGGCCGCGTTCTGGCGTGCTGGCCTGGGGTCGCGCTGCCCGAGGTGCCGTCTCGGCGCGTTGCGGCTGTCTACCTTTGGTGAATACTCACCTGCTGATATACACTCAAAGACTGCATGGTACAAGGCTGCGGAATCGCGTGCACGCCGCGGCCACTTCTTGGAGGTAAGCGATGGATAACGAGACTTCCCCCGTCAACCGGGTGGACGAGATCCGTGACGAGCTGGTCAGGCTGCAGGGGAAGCGTGTCAGGGTCCGCGCGAACATGGGTCGCTCCCGCGTCATCGAGCGCTCGGGCACCCTGGTGGGCGCCCACCCCTCCCTCTTCGTCATCGAGGTGGAGGAGAGGCGCGGTCGCACCGCCCGCCAGTCCTACCAGTACGTGGACGTGCTGACCTCCACCGTCGAGCTCTATGACCCCGACACCGGGGAGCGCCTGCTCGACTACTCGCAGGTGGAGATGTAGGAAGCGAGCCACGCGCCCCGTCGGATCCCGGCGGGGCGCTCTTGTCGGCATGAGGGATCGGGGGAGAGGCGCATGGGCACGGAACGAGTCAGGATCGCCGCGCCGGCCAAGCTGAACCTGCACCTGGGAATCCATCCGGGCAGGGACGAGCGTGGCTACCACCGGGCCGACTCCGTTATGGTGGCCGTCTCCCTTGCCGACGAGCTGCTCGTCTGGGAGGAGTCGGGCCGCGAGCCCGGCCTGCGCATGAGCGAGGACGTGGGGGTCGACCCACGCAAGAACACGGTGTGGGTCGCGGCGCAGCGCCTCTGCGAGGAGTACGGCCATGAGCCTTGCTTCCAGGTCGAGGTCACCAAGCGCATCCCGGCACAGAGCGGGCTCGGCGGGTCGTCGTCGGACGCGGCGGCCATGCTGCTCGCCCTCTGCGAGCTCTGGGGAGAGGACCCCGCCGACGAGCACGTGGTCACGGTGGCCCGCGGCGTGGGTGCCGACGTGCCCTTCTTCCTCAACCTGGCTCCCTCCTTCCTGGGCGGCGCGGGAGACGTGCTGCGCGAGTCCTTCCCCCCGCTCGACGGTGTTCCCGTGGCGCTGGTCAGACCCAGGGGAGGCGTCTCCACGGCCGAGGCCTACCGGGCCTTCGACCTGGCGCCCAGCGAGCCGCCCTCGCCGGAGGGCATGTGCCGGGCCCTTCGTGCGGGAGACGTGCGCACGGTCGTGGATGCACTCCACAACAACCTCGCCGACGCCGCCGCCCGGGTCGAGGGAGGGGTCGCGCTCGTCGAGGGGTGGCTGCGCGAACAGGAGGGCGTGCTTGCCGCGCAGGTCACGGGCTCGGGGAGCTGTGTGTTCGCGATTTGCGAGGACGAGGTCGCGGCGTCTCGCGTCGCCGGTCGCGCGAGCTCGGAGCTCGGCCTCTGGTCCCGCGCCACGCGTACGGTTTCCAGGCGAGGGGGGCTTCTCGCCTAGGGCGGCAGGCTGACGGCACGAGGCAGTACGAGGCGCGTTTGCGGCGATTGTCTTCACGTCACTCTCGTCCGGGCAAATCTGCTAGAGTAGACAAGCTTTTCGGGACGTAGCGCAGTTTGGTAGCGCGCACGGTTCGGGACCGTGAGGTCGCTGGTTCGAATCCAGTCGTCCCGACCACGAGAGTTCGGCCGTCGGCATCCGTGCCGACGGCCTTTTTGATGCCGGGCGCCGCTCTGCGACCATCCCGGCGTGAGGAGTCGCATGGGCGTCAAGGAAGCTTCAGCGATTGCGGCGGCAACGGGCAACGGCGACGAGGGCGCGCGGCTCTCGCCCTTCTTCACCTCCGGCTGGGGAGTCTTCCTCCTCTGCACGTTCTGCTGCCTGCTCTGGGGCAGCGCCTTCCCCTGCATCAAGCTCGGGTATTGCCTCTTCTCCATCCCCGCAGGGGACTATGGCTCCCAGCTCCTCTTTGCGGGCGTGCGCTTCTTCCTGGCAGGTGTCATGGTCACTGCGTTCATGAGCGTCAGGCGCGGTCACTTCCTGCGTCCCCGCGTGGACGAGCTTCCGGTGGTGATGCTCCTCTCCACCTTCCAGACCATCGTCCAGTACCTCTGCTTCTATGTGGGGCTCGCCTTTGCGATGGGCACCACGAGCTCCATCATCACGGCGAGCTCGAACTTCTTCGCCATCCTGCTCTCGGCGCTCGCGTTCAGGCAGGAGAGACTCACCGGCCGCAAGCTCCTGGGCTGCGCCCTGGGCTTCGCCGGCGTCGTGGTGGTCAACCTGGGGAGTCTGGGGAGGGGCGGCTTCGCCTTGGGGGGCGAGGGTCTCATCCTCCTCTCTGCGCTTTCCGGTGGGCTCGTGACCTGCCTCCTGCGCCGCCACACCCAGGAGCACGACCCCGTGATGCTGAGCGGTTGGCAGTTCATGCTAGGGGGCCTGGTGCTCGCGGGGCTCGGCTTGGCGCTGGGCGGCCACCTTTCCGCCCCCGGCGTCGCCGGCGTGCTGCTCGTCCTGTACATGGGTTTCATCTCTGCCGCGGCGTATTCCGTCATGAGCCAGCTGCTCTCGGTCAACGCCGTGTCGCGCATTGCGGTCTTCCGCTTCATGACGCCGGTCTTCGGCTTCCTGCTGTCTGCCCTCTTGCTAGGGGAGGCCTCCTCCATCGATCCGCTGCGTTCGGTCTTGGCGCTCGCTTTGGTCTCCGCCGGCATCGTGGTGGTCAACGTCGCGCCAAGGGTGAGGGAGAAGGCGTAGGGCCTTCTTTTGCGGAACCGGCACGCCGCCTTCGCAACAGGGGCTGCGAGCCGCTGGCCGAGCCGCGTGTCCCGTCCGAAAGAAACGCATGTCACGGGCTTCGTGGCGTTGGGTATAGAGACAGAGAGGCATCTGACCTTAGGTCCGTCTCGTCTGCGTCTGGAAGGAGGCTGCGATGCACGTTCTTGGACTCGGCCTACCGGAGCTTGTCGTCCTCGCGGTCTATGTCGTGCTGCCGATCGCTGTGATTGCCCTCGTGGGGCGCGGCGTGTATCGCTGGGGGAAGGCAGTCCGCGAGGACCTGGACTCCATTGCCAGGAGCCTTGATCCCAGCTCCTCGGACGGTGCCCCTCTCCCCAAGAAATAATCGCGAAAAATTAAATGGCGCACTTTATATCTTGTTTTGCCGGGGGTAGAAGATGCTCAACGAAGGCGGGCGACATCGGGTCGCGCGTCGCGGGAACGCAACCGCACCGGACGCGGGTCCGGCAAAAGTGAGAGGAAACTACCATGAAGAAGGTTCTCTTCGTCCAGGGCTCGCTCCGCAAGCAGTCCTTCAACCGCCAGGTCCAGGCTGCCATCCTCGAGGAGCTTGGCGATTCCGTCGAGGTCAGCGAGCTCGACTACTCCGAGCTTCCCCTCATCAACCAGGACATCGAGTGGCCCACCCCCGACGCCGTCGCCAAGGTGCGTGAGCAGTTCATGGCTGCCGGTGCCGTCTGGGTCGTGACTCCCCAGTACAACGCCAGCTTCCCCGGTCACGTCAAGAACCTCTTCGACTGGATGTCCCGTCCCGTCGAGCAGGGCAAGCCCGACACCGCCATCAGGGGCAAGAAGGTCACCGTCACCGGCATCGGCGGCAGGACTGCCACCGCCCAGATGCGTGCCGCGCTGAGCTCGCTCCTTCGCTTCATCGGCATGGAGACCATGGACGAGGACGGCACCGGCTACGCCGTGAACGGCAGCGCTTGGATGAGCAACGTGGTCGAGCTCGACGACAAGCAGATCGAGGCGCTGCAGAAGCAGGTCTCCGACTTCAAGGCCTTCATCGAGGCGTAGCGCCTCCAGCAGTCTTCCGGGCATCCCCTTGCCCCTCACTCGCGACCAACTCCCATTGGATGGGCGGCACCTCTCGTGCCGCCCGTTTTTTGTGCGACGCCGAGGGCCCTAGGCGGGGCATGGGCTAAAAACTGCGCATGATTCCGTTGAATTGTGGAGACAGATGGCGTTTGCCCAGGTATTTTTTCTCCGCCTGGAAATCGTGCGCAGTCTTTTGGGGCCACGCGTGGCTCGTGGCTCCGTCCTGCCGTCGTCAGCCGCACCACCGACGGCTCCGTACCGCGCGTTGCCTCTGTCTTTATGGAGCAGCGTGGCCGGCATCGCTCAAGCCCGTCCCCGGCCCCTGTACCATGGAGCCAGACCGACGCGCGTCCGTCGCGCGGCACCCAACACACGCGAGCCGCTTCCGGAGGCATCATGGAGCTGCAGAAGATCGACTACGACGAATATCGCCAGATTGCCGAGGGCATCGGGCGTCCCCTCCCCATTGAGCAGACCGAGTCCTGGGCCGAGTACCAGAAGACCGTCGAGGGTCGCACCCCCTACGGTTACTTCAAGCTGGTCGACGGCACGAGCATCGCGGCCGTCATGTCAATCATGGACTTCCAGACCCACGGCTATCACTACCTGCGATCCGAGCATGGTCCGGTCTGGATTGACGAGCCCGACGAGGCCCAGGAGCGCCAGGCGGCCGAGGCCATCCGCTCCTGCCTGCGTGGGCTCGGGTCCCGTGCCGTGTTCATCCGCATGGCAGTGGCGCACGAGCTCGACTCCACCCGGCCCACGCTCTCGACGATTCCCTACGACCGCACGGTGGTCATTGATGTCACAGGTGGCGACGAGGCGATTCTCTCGCGCATGAAGCCCCGCGGCAGGCGGGACGTGCGCAAGGCCTTGCGGGAGGCGCCCATCACCTGCGCGGACGAGACCCAGCGCGCCGTCGAGTCGTTCGACGAGTACTACGAGGTCATGGTCGAGACAGGCGCGCGCGACGGCTTCGTGCCAGCGCCGGCGTCCGACTATGTCACGATGCTCGAGGTCCTTGGCCCCGAACATTGCCGCCTGCTTGCCGGACGCGACGAGGACGGCCGCGTGGTGACCTGGTCCATCTGCACCATCTCGGGCACGCGCGCCACGCGCTACTACGCCGCGTCCCGAAACGAGACCATGCGCAAGCACGTCTCGGACAAGCTGGTCTACTTCGAGTGCTGCGAGATGGGCCGCCTCGGCTGCGAGGAGTATGACCTCATGGCCATAGGATCCGAGTTCTCGCCCAGCCTGATGGGCCTTAACGAGTTCAAGACAAAGTTCTGCAAGGAGGTCGCCGCCGAGGTCGCGCCCGACCGCGACCTGCCCCTGAAGCCCGTCGCGTACGCCGCGCTCGTGCAGGCGCGCAAGCTCGTGGTGGCCCGCCGCCAGCGCGGTGGCGAGAAGTCCCAGAAGGACACGCGAGGCGAGAAGGGCGAGGGCTAACGGATGGCGGTCAGGTACAACGACGCGCGCTTCGTCGCGTCCTATGGCAAGGCAGAGCAGATTCCCGAGCCCAGCATGCCGGAGGTCTCGTTCGCAGGCCGCTCCAACGTGGGCAAGTCGTCCCTCCTCAACAAGCTGCTCGGCCGCAAGGCCCTGGCGAAGGTCTCGAGCCAGCCGGGGAGAACCGCCAACGTCAACTTCTTCGAGGCCGACGGCATCGACTTCGTCGACCTGCCTGGTTATGGCTTCGCCAAGGTCAGCAAGGCCGAACGTGCCCGCTGGGCGGCCCTCATCTCGGGCTACTTCGAGCAGGAGCGAAGCTTCAACCTGGTGGTCGTGCTCGTGGACATCCGTCACGACGCCCAGGAGCTCGATCGCCAGATGATCGGCTTCCTGCAGGAGGGGGGCTATCCCTTCGTCGTGGCGCTCACCAAGGCGGACAAGGTCAGCCGCGGCAAGCAGGGCCAGCAGAGGGCGGCACTCGCCCGTGCCTTCGATGTCGACGCGGGCCGGCTCATCGTCACCTCGTCCCAGACCGGCCAGGGCATCGACGAGCTTCAGCGCAGGATTGAGGAGGCCGTGGACGAGCCGGAGGCAGGGGCCGGGACCGACCCCGCTGCGGGCGACGCCGAGTAACGCCTGTCGGGGCCTGCGTCCCGTCGCTGGTAGTCAGCGGTTTGCTTGTGCTTTCCGGCGGAGAAGCGCAAGCAAATGGGCTTCGTGGGCCGGATTGCCCCCTGCATGCAAGATTGCTTGCATTTCGTCGGGCGAGAAACGCAAGCAAATTCTTTGCCGCGACGCCTGGGCGCGGGATGGGGCCGATGACAAGGTACGACCGGATTGTCCTCAGCCGCGCCGCGCTATGCCGCCGTCACGCCGCGCGATAGCGTTTCGCTATGCCCAGCGGGCGATCGGAGGCGACGAGCACGTTGTCCCCGAGCCTGCGCGGCTCCTCGGGTCGCTCGGGAATCAAGTACAGGTAGGCGAACTCGCGGCCGAAGGCGCGTCTTACCTCGTCCAGGGGCCGTGACCTCCTGCCCTCGAGCGGGCAGATGAGGTTCGCCAGGTAGACGCCGCCTCTCTCGAGGTGTTCGTGGATGATGCGCGCGCCCTCCTCGGTGCCCATGGGACCCAACGGCCGCCTGCCGCTGAAGGCGTCGTTCACGATGAGGTCCCAGCGCCGCTCGCTCGTCCGCAGGAACTCCCAGCCGTCGGCGCAGGCTATGCGCAGGCGCCCGTCCCTCTCGGCGTGGAACTCATCCTCCAGGCGGTCGAGGAAGAAGCTCTCGCGCGCGATTCGGATGATGGCGGGGTCCACCTCGACCACGTCGACCTCCGTTCGGGGGCAGTGGGCCACGAGCCACTTGGGAAACGAGAAGCCGCCGCCCCCTATGACGCAGGCGCTCCCCACGCCGCCGGCGATGTCCACGACCTCGGCGAAGTACTGGTGGTAGAGGGTCACGAGCTCGTGCCAGTCGTCGTCCGAGGTGTAGCTCAGGCTCTGGAAGGTGCCCCGCACGTTGAGCAGGCGCAGGCTGTGCCCGTTCGCCTCCGAGTCGAAGACCAGGGCGGGCCCGAACTTGGTGCGCCTGAGCAGGACGCCGCGTCGCGCGAGCAGCCAAGGCAGGGCAAGAATCACCAGGTCAAGGATGCAGACGAAGACGAAGAGCGCGATCAGCGGCTTGGGCATGGAGACCTCCCTGGACGGTGCGCGCGGACGGGCTTTTGATGCGGAGTAGAGATTGTGAGTACGTGCCCGCCTCGGCTATACTAACGGATGCTTTATCGCGAAAACAGCCTGAGCCATCGCTCGAAACCTATGGAGGCCCCCATGATCCTTGGACTTGGCATTCCCGAGATCCTGTTGATCCTCGTCGTCGTTCTGCTCATCTTCGGGCCCAAAAACCTTCCCAAGCTGGGGAAGTCCCTGGGCAAGACCGTGAAGAACATCCGCGAGGGCATGGAGGAGGTCGACGAGGATGGCAACGCGGTGAGCAACGTCGTCTCCGAGGTCGTGGAGGACGTCACCTCCGCCGCCAAGGGCGAGGCCGCCGGCGCGGTCGAGGACGCCGCCCCCGCAGAGCCCGCGGGCGACTCCGTCTTCTGCGGCCACTGCGGCACCAAGAACTCCGCCGACGCGGACTTCTGCAGCCACTGCGGCACCAAGCTCTCCAAGTAGCGACCGCTCCACCACCCCACAGAAGGACACGCATGGACAACAAGGAAATCATCCTCACCCCCGAAGGCCGCCAGCGTCTGGTGGACGAGCTCGCGTTCCGCGAGGGGGAGAAGCACGACGAGATCGTCGAGCGCATCAAGGAGGCCCGTGGCTTCGGCGACCTCTCCGAGAACGCCGAGTACGACGCCGCCAAGGAGGAGCAGTCCCAGAACGAGTCCCGCATCAACGAGATTCGCCAGATCCTCTCCATCGCGAAGGTGGTCGAGTCCTCGAGCGACATGCACCTCTCCGTCTCGATCGGAACCACGGTCGAGCTCGAGGACAAGGGCGGCAAGCGCACCAGCTTCACCATCGTGGGCACCACCGAGACCAACTCCCTCGAGCACCGCATCTCGAACGAGTCGCCGGTGGGCGCCGTGCTCATCGGCCACGTGGTGGGCGACCAGGTCTCCTACGCCACGCCCAACGGCAGGGTCCGTGAGTACACCATCACGAACATCACCCGATAGGCAAGGCAGATCGCAGCAAGCGCGCCCCGTGCCGGCGAAGTTCGCAGGCGTGGGGCGCTTCCATCTATGAGGGAAGTGCGAGGCGGGGAAGCTTGTCCCCTCTCGCACGTGACGGAGGCGCCCGACGCGCCCCGGGACCAAGGAGAAGGATCAGACAGATGGCCGACCAGAGCCAGGGCGCAGCGCCCCAGACCTCGATCAACGACGAGCGCGCGGTACGCCGCGCCAAGCGCCAGGCGCTCATCGACGCGGGGGTGAACCCGTACCCCGTGAGGAGCGCCATCGACGCCCATGCCGCCGAGCTGGCAGGGCGCTACGAGGAGCTCGAGGCCGGAGCCTCGACCGAGGACTCCTACACCGTCGCGGGCCGCATCCGCGCCTACCGCAAGCAGGGCAAGGCCTGCTTCGTGGTGCTCGAGGACGTGTCTGGCCAGATCCAGCTCTTCTGCCGCGTCAACAACCTCAGTGAGGCCGACTGGTCCCTCCTGGGCCAGCTCGACCTGGGAGACATCCTGCAGGCGACCGGCACCGTCATGCGCACACGCCGCGGCGAGCTCTCCGTCTCGCCCAGCACGGTCACGCTGCTCTCGAAGTCCGTGCGCCCCCTGCCCGAGAAGTTCCACGGCCTCACCGACCGCGAGGTCCGCTACCGCCAGCGCTACGTCGACCTCATCATGAACCCCGAGGTCCGCGAGGTCTTCCGCAAGCGCTCGCAGATCGTCTCGCTCATCCGCCGCTACATGGAGGACGACGGCTACATGGAGGTCGAGACCCCCATGATGCACGCCATCCTGGGCGGTGCCAACGCCAAGCCCTTCGTGACCCACTTCAACGCCCTCGACCGCGACTTCTACCTGCGCATCGCCACCGAGCTCCCGCTCAAGCGCCTCATCGTGGGCGGCCTCGAGCGCGTGTACGAGATCGGTCGCCAGTTCCGCAACGAGGGCATGGACCTCACCCACAACCCCGAGTTCACCTCGATGGAGGCCTACTGCGCCTACTCGGACCTCGACGGCATGAAGCGGCTCACCGAGGGCCTCTTCAAGACCATCGCCCGCGAGGCCTGCGGTTGCGCGGAGGGCAACGAGGTCATCAGCTTCCAGGGCCAGAGGGTGGACATGAGCGGCACCTGGCGCTCCGTGCCCCTCTCGGAGGTCGCCTCGGAGGTCGTGGGGGAGCACGTGGACATGGACACGCCCGTCGAGCGCCTGCGCGAGCTCTGCGACGCCCACAAGATCGAGTGGCAGGAGGGCTGGGGTGCCGGCAAGCTCCTCTTCGAACTCTACGACGAGCTGGGGGAGTCCACGCTGGTCGATCCCACCTTCGTCTGCGGCTATCCCGAGGAGGTCAGCCCCCTCTCCAAGCGCAAGGACGACGACCCGCGCCTCACCGACCGCTTCGAGCTGGTCATCTGTGGCCACGAGTACGCCAACGCCTTCTCTGAGCTCAACGACCCCGTCGACCAGGCCGGGCGCTTCGCCGAGCAGGTCGCGGCCAAGGGCATGGGCGACGACGAGGCCATGGGCTACGACTACGACTACGTCCGCGCCCTCGAGTACGGCATGCCTCCCGCAGGCGGCATCGGCTACGGGATCGACCGCATGGTGATGCTGTTCTGCGACCAGCCCGCGATACGCGACGTGCTACTCTTCCCGCAGATGAAGCCCGAGGTCATCACCAGGGCTGACATCGAGGCCCAGGTGAGCGGTGCCGCCACCGACAACGCCACGGCCTCGGTGGCGGACATCGCGGCGGATGCCGAGGCGGGAGCCTCGGACGTCGCGCAGGAAGGGAGAAGCGACCAGATGGCAGAGAAGATCGAGAGTGGCCTCACCCGCGAGCAGGCCTTCGAGCTGCTCAAGAAGTACAACGAGGACCCCTACCACATCGAGCACGGCGAGACTCTGGAGCGCCTCATGCGCCACTACGCCGGGCAGTACGACCCCCAGAACGTCGAGTTCTGGGGCCAGGTGGGCCTGCTCCACGACCTCGACTGGGAGAAGTGGCAGGACGACCAGCTGCACACCGTGAAGGCGGCGGAGCTCCTCGCGGAGGCGGGTGCCAATCCGGCGCTGGCACACTCCATCCAGACCCACAACTACGACATGAACCCCGAGCTCCCGGCGCCCGAGCACCAGATGGAGAAGGTCCTCTTTGCCATCGACGAGCTCAGCGGCCTGATCAACGCCTGCGTGCGCATGCGCCCCTCGGGCTCGGTCCAGGACTTCGAGCTCAAGAGCCTCAAGAAGAAGTTCAAGAACAAGAAGTTCGCCGCCGGCTGCGACCGCGACGTGATCGCCCACGGCGCCGAGCTCATGGGCATGGAGCTCGACGAGCTCTTCGCCAACGTGATCGAGGCCACCAAGCTCACCGACCCCGACCGCGACGCCTGGCTGGCCGAGCACCCCGAGGCCTAGCTGGGGGCGGGCGAGAGGGGCTTCCTTCCGGCTTGCGGTTGACGCCCGGCGGCCCTGAGGCCGCCGGGCGTCGGCGTCCGTGGTGCCCTCCGCGCAAGCGCGGGGCGCCCGGGCTGGCAATGGCTGGATGCCTGGTCACGGCTCCGGCCCGGAATGTGGCGTTTCTCGCCCGCGTGGGGCGAGGGAAACACTCCCGTGTCGATGGGGTACACACCAACAAGCAAACGACGCCGCCCCCGGGGCGGCCCTTCGACAGGGGGGCAAGACCGCATGTTCGAGAAGTTCACCGACAAGGCGCGCAAGGTCATGAGCCTCGCGCAGGACGAGGCCCGCAACCTCGGCAAGATGTATGTCGGCACCGAGCACCTGCTGCTCGCGCTGATCAAGGAGGGGGAGGGCATCGCGGCCCAGTCGCTGGCGAAGCTCGAGGTCACCTACGACGAGACCCTCCTCACCATCAAGGAGATCTCCTCCGAGGAGTCCGAGCCGGTCCCCGGCGGCCACATCCCCTTCACGCCGCGCGCCAAGCGCGTGCTCGAGGACGCCTACCGCGAGACCATGACCCGCGGCCAGACCTACATCGCCACCGAGCACCTGCTCCTCGGCATCGTCGCCGAGGGCGACGGGCGCGCCATGACGGCGCTCTCGCGCATGGGCATCTCGGGAGACGCCATCCGCAACGCCGTGGGCGAGCTCATGGAGCAGACGAGCGAGGAGAACTCCCGCCGCCTGCCCCAGGGCGTGGGCGCGCCCTTCGGCCAGCAGCAGTTTGGCGGCAGCCAGCCCTCGCAGGCCTCCGGGGACGCCTCCATGCTCGAGCAGTACGGCCGCAACCTCACCAAGCTGGCCAGCAACGGCAAGCTCGACCCCGTCATCGGCCGCGACCGCGAGGTCGAGCGCGTGATGCAGGTGCTCGCCCGCCGCCAGAAGAACAACCCGCTCATCCTGGGCGACCCCGGCGTGGGCAAGACCGCTGTGGTCGAGGGGCTCGCCCAGCTCATCGCCTCGGGCGACGTGCCCGACATCCTGCGCGGCAAGCAGGTCTGGACCCTGGACGTCGCCTCCCTGGTCGCCGGCTCAAAGTACCGCGGCGAGTTCGAGGAGCGCCTGAAGAAGGTCATCGGCGAGGTGATGGAGTCCAAGGAGGACATCCTCTTCATCGACGAGATGCACACCATCATCGGCGCGGGTGCGGCTGAGGGCTCCATCGACGCCGCCTCCATCCTCAAGCCGCCCCTGTCGCGCGGCGAGATCCAGGTCATCGGCGCCACCACGGCCGAGGAGTACCGCAAGCACATCGAGAAGGACTCCGCTCTCGAGCGCCGCTTCCAGCCGGTCAGCGTGGGCGAGCCCAGCGTGGAGGACACCCTCGCCATCCTGCGCGGCCTCCAGGACCGCTACGAGAAGCACCACCACGTTCGCTACACCGAGGAGGCCCTCGCGGCGGCGGTGACGCTCTCGAACCGCTACGTGCAGGACCGCTTCCTGCCCGACAAGGCGATCGACATCATCGACGAGGCGGGCGCACGCACCCGCGTGCACAAGACGAGCCTCCCTCCCGAGCTCGCCCAGGTGGACGAGGAGCTCGCCCGCGTGAAGGACGAGAAGGCCCAGGCGGCCAGCGCCCAGGAGTTCGAGGAGGCCGCGCGCCTGCGCGACCGCGAGAAGGAGCTCAGCGCGAAGCGCGACGAGCTCGAGGCGGCCTGGCGCGAGCGCCTGGACGCCAACGTCGTCGTGGTGGACGAGGCCGACATCGCGGACGTGGTGTCAGAGATCACGGGCGTGCCCGTCTCCAACCTCACCGAGGCCGAGGCCAGCAAGCTGCTGCGCGCCGAGGAGGCCCTGCACCAGCGCGTCGTGGGCCAGGACGAGGCCGTGACCAAGGTGTCCAAGGCCATCCGCCGCAGCCGCTCGCCCCTCAAGGACCCCCGCAGGCCCGGCGGCTCCTTCATCTTCCTGGGCCCCTCGGGCGTGGGCAAGACCGAGCTCGCCAAGTCGCTCGCGGAGTTCCTCTTTGGCAGCGAGGACGCCCTGATCAGCTTCGACATGTCCGAGTTCATGGAGAAGCACAGCGTCTCGAAGCTCGTCGGCGCCCCTCCGGGATATGTGGGCTACGACGAGGGCGGCGAGCTCACCAAGGCCGTGCGCCGCAGGCCCTACTCCGTGGTGCTCTTCGACGAGATCGAGAAGGCCCACCCCGACGTCTTCAACATCCTCCTCCAGATTCTGGACGAGGGCAGGCTGACCGATGGCCAGGGACGCACGGTGGACTTCTCCAACACCGTCATCATCATGACCTCCAACATCGGCGCGCGCGAGATCGCACAGACCGCGCCCATGGGCTTCAGCGCCCAGGGCAACGGTGGCCTCTCCGACAAGGAGATCCGCAGCCGCGTGGAGGGCGAGCTCAAGCGGCTCTTCCGCCCCGAGTTCCTCAACCGCGTGGACGAGATCGTCGTCTTCAAGTCGCTGGACGCCCAGCAGCTGCGCGGCATCGTGGAGCTCATGGTGGGCGAGCTGCGCAACCGGCTCATCGGCCAGGGCATGTCGATCGAGCTCACCGACGCCGCCCGCGACTACGTGGCAAAGGAGGGCACCGACCCGGTCTATGGCGCACGCCCGCTGCGTCGTGCCATCCAGACCCTCATCGAGGACCGCCTTGCCGAGGAGCTGCTCCAGGGCAAGTGGAAGGCCGGCGACATCGTGCTGGTCGACTCCGACGGCAAGGAGCTGAGCTTCTCGCGCGGCGAGGGGGAGATTCCCTCCATCACCGAGCGGGTGCACATGGAGCTCCCGCGCGCCAGGAGCCACTGGTCTCCCACGCCCCACGCACCCGAGGGTGCGGTCTCCTCGGTGGGCTAGGGCGAGGGCGGCGCGCTGCCTGAGCTTGCGCGCGGACAGCCGTTGATTGCGACCGGCCCCGGGGCGTGCCGCGAACGGCGCCCCGGGGCCGATTTCTGTCGTGGCCTCTCCATCGCCTGTCTCCCGCGAACCCCGTCACCTGCCATCGGGTTGTTCTTTACTGGGGCGTCCTGCGGGATTCTCGCCCGCGAGGCAGAGTAAAGAACGCGTCTGTCGACGTCTTCCCAGTTGCGGTCCGGGACGGCGTTCCTTACTCCCCCCATCCGCCGCAATGGCCCGCCCGTGCGAGAGAAAAGAACGTCCGCCGTCGCGGTGCGGGCCATTGCGCCGTGGGGGCCCTCGGTGTGTGGATCGCTGCCGCTACTCCTTCCGCAGGTAACCTGCGACGCGGGAGCGCCAGTTCTCGGAGGCGTGAAAAAGGTCCAGGAGCACTACCGCCTCGTCCTTTTCGATAGCGCGATACACGGCTATGTACCTCTCGACCTTCACCCACCTGAGAGCCCCTGGCTCGGGAGCGGTATCCGCCTTGACCAGTGATGTGCCCATGAACGGCGTGCCGCCGAGCAATGACTGCGCTTTTTCTTGTGCCGAGACAAGCCTTTCCGCAGACCTTCGGCCATAGTATTTGAGTCGATAGTCCAGGACGGTGGAGAAACGTTCCTCGTAGGCGGGGGTCGTGAGCACCCTATAGGTCACGGCTTGCTCTCAGGCTGTCGGTGAAGTCGGAAGCGCTGCGGGTGGCTCCGGCGCCGTACGCCTCGTCGGCGGCCGCAACGCGAGCGAGAAACTCCTCGCGAGTTCCCAGGCCGAGGGGGTTGCGAGGGACGGCTACGAGTTCGACGCGTTCTCCATCGCTCAGGAATGCCACCTGGTCGCTCGGGTGAACCCCCAGGATCTCTCTAATGGACTTGGGGAGAGTCACCTGCCCCGTTTGTGTGATGGTTCCCGCCGCAACAGGCATGCAGCGCTCCTTCCTTTGGCCATCCTTTATTCACCTCTCGATATTAATATTAATATCGAGAGGTGTCGATGCCAGAAGCACCAATGCAGGCTGCCGACTCGGTACCCGGTGCTCGCGGAGGCGGGGATGCGACGCTGGTGTGGCGCGTCTCGCCTGGAGTTGTTCTCTACTGCGTACTGCGGCGTATTGCCGTCGCGGCACGCCCTTGCTCCGGCGGGGGACGCTCGCGCGCTGAGGTTTGTTCTTTACTGCGGCGTTCCGGGGGATCCTCTCCCCCTGGGGGCGGGTAGGGAACACGCGGCGCCCGGGGTTGTTCTCTACTGCGCCGCCGCGTGGGATTCTCGCCCGCGAGGCAGAGTAAAGAACGCGCCTGCCGACGTCTTCCCAGTTGCGGTCCGGGACGGCGTTCCTTACTCCCCCCATCCGCCGCAATGGCCCGCCCGTGCGAGAGAAAAGAACGTCCGCCGTCGCGGTGCGGGCCATTGCGCCGTGGGGGCCCTCGGTGTGTGGATCGCTGCCGCTACTCCTTCCGCAGGTAACCTGCGACGCGGGAGCGCCAGTTCTCGGAGGCGTGAAAAAGGTCCAGGAGCACTACCGCCTCGTCCTTTTCGATAGCGCGATACACGGCTATGTACCTCTCGACCTTCACCCACCTGAGAGCCCCTGGCTCGGGAGCGGTATCCGCCTTGACCAGTGATGTGCCCATGAACGGCGTGCCGCCGAGCAATGACTGCGCTTTTTCTTGTGCCGAGACAAGCCTTTCCGCAGACCTTCGGCCATAGTATTTGAGTCGATAGTCCAGGACGGTGGAGAAACGTTCCTCGTAGGCGGGGGTCGTGAGCACCCTATAGGTCACGGCTTGCTCTCAGGCTGTCGGTGAAGTCGGAAGCGCTGCGGGTGGCTCCGGCGCCGTACGCCTCGTCGGCGGCCGCAACGCGAGCGAGAAACTCCTCGCGAGTTCCCAGGCCGAGGGGGTTGCGAGGGACGGCTACGAGTTCGACGCGTTCTCCATCGCTCAGGAATGCCACCTGGTCGCTCGGGTGAACCCCCAGGATCTCTCTAATGGACTTGGGGAGAGTCACCTGCCCCGTTTGTGTGATGGTTCCCGCCGCAACAGGCATGCAGCGCTCCTTCCTTTGGCCATCCTTTATTCACCTCTCGATATTAATATTAATATCGAGAGGTGTCGATGCCAGAAGCACCAATGCAGGCTGCCGACTCGGTACCCGGTGCTCGCGGAGGCGGGGATGCGACGCTGGTGTGGCGCGTCTCGCCTGGAGTTGTTCTCTACTGCGTACTGCGGCGTATTGCCGTCGCGGCACGCCCTTGCTCCGGCGGGGGACGCTCGCGCGCTGAGGTTTGTTCTTTACTGCGGCGTTCCGGGGGATCCTCTCCCCCTGGGGGCGGGTAGGGAACACGCGGCGCCCGGGGTTGTTCTCTACTGCGCCGCCGCGTGGGATTCTCGCCCGCGAGGCAGAGTAAAGAACGCGCCTGCCGACGTCTTCCCAGTTGCGGTCCGGGACGGCGTTCCTTACTCCCCCCATTCGCCGCAATGGCCCGCCCGTGCGAGAGAAAAGAACGTCCGCCGTCGTGGTGCGGGCCGTCGCGCCCTGATGTGGGCGGGCGTGGCGAGAGAAAAGAACATCCGTCGCCGCCGCGCCGTCCGCCCCGTGGCCCGCCGTCGCGCCCCCACCCCTGCACCCCTCTCGCCCAACCCCAGACCGCCTGGGCCTGCGCCGCCGCAGCGCCCTATACTGTGAGGTACTGTCCGGGCGGCCCCGTCGTGGGCCGGCAGCAGAGGAAAGGGGACCCATGGAAGCAGCGATCGCCGAGGCCGATGCCAACGACACCAGCAGGCGATTCAGGGACGCCATCTCCCAGACGGCTCCGGGAACGGCGCTGCGCCTCGCCCTGGACATGATCATCGCCGGCCACCTCGGCGCGCTCATCTGCATCGGAGACACCGACAACGTTCTCGCAGCCGGCGATGACGGCTTCAGGCTCGACATCTCGTTCACGGCCAACCGCCTCTTCGAGCTCTCCAAGATGGACGGCGCCATCGTGGTGGACAAGGGCCTCACGCGCATCCTGCGCGCCAACTACCACCTCAACCCCGACCCGTCGCTGCCCACGAGCGAGACCGGCATGCGCCACCGCACCGCGGCTCGCATGAGCCTGCTCACCGACGCCATGGTCATCTCGGTCTCGGAGCGGCGCCAGGTCGTTACCGTCTTCATCGACGGCAAGGGCCACCAGCTGCGCTCCGTTGCGGACATCATGGGCACCGTGAACCAGCTCCTGGTCTCGCTCCAGTCCACGCGCACGCAGCTCGACCGCAAGCTGCTGCGCCTCACCACCCTCGAGCTCGACAACTACGTGACGCTCTCTGATATCTCGCAGACCATCTACCTCTTCGAGGTGCTCATGACGGCCTCGGAGGAGCTGGGCAACCTCCTCCTCCAGCTGGGCAGCGAGGGCAAGACCATCGCCATGCAGCGCGAGGAGTTCATCGGCGGCATGGACGAGGAGTACACCCTGCTCGTCCGCGACTACGCCGCCGACTCCAGCGAGGAGAACGCCGCCGGCGTACGCCGTCGCCTGCACGAGACGGTCAACGCCCAGCTGCGCTCCTCGAAGCGGATCGCCAGCATCCTGGGTTACGAGGACAAGGGCGAGGATTCGGTCATGACGCCCCTGGGCCTGCGCACCCTCTCGGGCATCTCGGTCGTGCGCGAGGGCATGGCGGACAAGATCGTCGACGAGTTCGGCTCGCTGCAGCAGCTCCTCGACGACATCGAGCAGAACCCCGCCCGCCTCGACCGCGTGGGGGTCGAGAACCCCGGCATCCTGGCGGACAGCCTGTATCGCATGTGGGGCAAGCGCGCATGAGCGAGCGAGAGGCGCCCCGTCCCGCCGCGTGCGCCTGCCCCCAGCGCGTGGACGAGCCCTCCCCCAAGCCCGATGCCTGCGCCGTCATCGTCGCGGGGGGTCGTGGCGAGCGCTTCGGCGACCCACGCGGCAAGCAGTTCGTGGAGCTGAGGGGCCTGCCCCTGGTCTGCTGGTCGCTTCTCGCCTTCGACCGCGCGCCCTCGGTGGGCCATGTCGTGGTGGTCTGCGCGCCGGAGCGCATAGCCCAGGTGCGAGATGAGGTGCTGGCCCGCGTCCCTCTGAGGTGTGACGTCAGCTTGGCCGTGGCCGGCCAGACGCGCCAGCAGTCCGTCCTCTCGGGGCTCAACGACGCGCCCGACCGCTTCGACCTCGTGGCGATCCACGACGCCGCGCGGCCGCTCGTCTCCACCGCCTCCATCGAGGAGGTCCTGGCGGCGGTGCGCCGGGACTCCGGTCTCGGCGGGGCCATCTGTGCCACCCGTGCCACCGACACCCTGAAACTTGCCGAGGACGGCGTCATCATCGCGACGCCCGACCGCAGCTTCTATTGGATGGCCCAGACGCCCCAGGCCTTCCGCCGCCGCGACATCCTCATGGCGCACAAGGCCGCCGTCCGGGACGGCTACGAGGGCACGGACGACGCCTCGCTCATGGAGCGGCGCGGCGGCAGGGTGCTGTGCGTCCAGGCGTCCCGCGACAACCTCAAGGTGACGCTTCCGGAGGACCTGGCCATGGCCGAAGTCCTGCTGGAGCGCAGGCTCATACTGGAGGGCTGCGGCCTGGGGGAGTGACGGGCGCCGTCGGTCGCCAGCGCCGGTGCGGCCACCGGCGCCTGCTGCGGTCCGCGCGACGGCGACCCGTCCTATCGTCCAGCCCACGACGACGCAGAACGGAGAAGGCATGCTTCGCATAGGACACGGCTACGACGTCCATCGCCTGGTCGAGGGGAGGCGCTGCATCCTGGGCGGCGTGGACATTCCCTCGAGGCTCGGCCTGCTCGGGCACTCGGACGCGGACGTCCTGGCGCATGCGCTCTCCGACGCCCTGCTCGGGGCCCTCCGTGCCGGGGACATCGGCCAGCTCTTCCCGGACACCGACCCGGCCTACAAGGACGCGGACTCGCTCGCCCTCCTCTCGCGCGTGGGTGCGCTGGCAGGGGAGAGGGGCTTCTCCATCGTGGACTGCGACTGCACCGTGGCGGCACAGGCCCCCAAGCTCATGCCTTACAGGCAGCGGATGAGGGAGAACCTCGCCGCGGCCCTGGGCCTCGACGTCGAACGGGTGGGCGTCAAGGCGACGACGACGGAGGGGCTGGGCTTCGTGGGTCGCGAGGAGGGCATCGCCGCCTGGGCAGTCGTCCTCCTGGAGCGGCCGTAGGCGCCCCGCGGCAAAATGCGCGGTCGCGGGGCGGGGTCCGCGGCCGCCGGGGTCCGCGGCCGCGAGAAGGGACCCGCGGTCGCGGGAGCCTTGATGTGGGTGGTTTCGGGTCGGCTCCAGGTGAGAGAACCACCCACATCGGGGCTGTGGCGGCGACCCGACCACCCACTTCGGGCCCCTCGCGGCAGGCGCGCCGGGCCATGTGCCAGGGGGCCTTCTCGCGTTCTCGGCGTCCCGTGCGCCGCGATGGGTATAGCATCTTGCGCAACGACGTCTCGTCATCACGCACTGACCCCCGCGCAAGGAGAAGCCAGCGATGCTCATATATAACAGCCAGAACCACCGCAAGCAGGAGTTCGAGCCACTCGAGCCCGGCAAGGTCCGCATGTACGTGTGCGGCCCCACGGTCTACGACCAGATCCACATCGGCAACGCGCGCACGTTCCTCTCGTTTGACGTGATTCGTCGCTACCTGCAGTACAAGGGCTACGAGGTCACCTTCGCCCAGAACCTCACGGACGTGGACGACAAGATCATCAACCGCGCCAACGAGCAGGGACGCAGCGCCGCCGAGGTGGCGGAGGAGTTCGGCACCGCCTTCATCGAGCAGATGCATCGCTTCGGCATCCTGGACCCCGACATCCGCCCCCGTGCCACGCGCGAGATCGAGGCCATGCAGGAGATGATCGGCGTGCTGATCGAGAAGGGCAACGCCTACGTCGCCCCCAACGGCGACGTCTACTTCTCGGTCCGCTCCGACCACGACTACGGCGTGCTGAGCGGCCGCGAGCTCGATCAGATGCGCGCGGGCGAGCGCGTCGAGGTCAACGACATGAAGCGCGACCCCTTCGACTTCGCGCTCTGGAAGGCGGCCAAGCCCGGAGAGCCCAGCTGGCCGAGCCCCTGGGGAGAGGGGCGCCCCGGCTGGCACACCGAGTGCTGCGCCATGATCCATCGCTACCTGGGCACCCCCATCGACATCCACGGCGGCGGCGCAGACCTCGTCTTCCCGCACCACGAGAACGAGACCGCCCAGGCCATGTGCGCCTGGGGCGAGCCCCTCGCCAAGACCTGGATGCACACCGGCATGCTTCGCGTCGACGGAGAGAAGATGTCCAAGAGCCTGGGCAACTTCTACACGCTCAAGGAGGTCCTGGACAAGTACCCCGCGGACGCCGTGCGCCTGCTCATGCTCCAGACCCACTACCGCGCGCCCCTCGACTTCTCGTTCGAGCGCCTCGAGGGCTCGGTGGGCACCCTGGGCCGCCTGGCCAGCTGCGTCAAGAACCTCCGCTGGGCGGCGGGCAACGCGCCCCTCGACGGAGAGCTCAACGAGCTCGACCGTAGCCTCTCGGCCGCGACCAAGGAGGCCGAGGCGGAGTTCGTGGCCCAGATGGACGACGACTTCAACACCGCCGGCGCCATGGCCGCCATCTTCGGCCTGGTGGGGTCCGCCAACCGCTACCTGGCCGAGGCGGCGGGCAACGCATCCACGGCCGTGACCCTGCGCACCGCCGACGCGCTGAGCGAGCTCTGCGGGGTGCTGGGCATCGACCTGTCCAGGGAATCGGGAGAGGGCGAGCTCCCCGCCGAGCTCGTCGGCCTCGCCCGCGAGCACGCAAGCTACGGGGGAGACGACCCCGCCTCTGCGGCGGACGCCCTTCTCGCCGCACGCCAGGAGGCGCGCGCAAGCAAGAACTGGGCCACCGCTGACGCCATCCGCGACGGCATCGCCGTCCTGGGGCTCGTGGTGGAGGACACTCCCGCCGGCGCCCGCCTTCGTGCCAAGAGGGACTAGGGGGAGCCGTGGCGAAGAACCAGGCACGTACCCCCGGCCGCGACGTGCGCGGCGGCAAGGGCAAGGGTGGCCGCCAGCGCGGCGAGGCGCAGGCTGCGCGCGCCCGCGGCGGCTCGGCGCATGCCGGCGGACGGGGAGCGTCGGCTGCCGGACGCCAGGGCCGTCCCGGCCAGCGTCCCGGGCGCGGGGACGGTCCCCGGCCAGGGGCCGAGCGTCCCTCTCGCCCCGACGGCCAGACCGTCCGCCCCTCCGGAGACTACATCGAGGGCAGGCGCGCCTGCGCCGAGGCGCTCGAGGCGGGGATTCCCCTCAGGCGGGCGCTGGTCAGCGCGGGGAGCGACGGCGCGGACCCGACTCTCGCCTCGCTCGTGGGCAGGCTCGCCGACGCCGGCGTCCCGGTCCAGACGGTTCCGCGCGCCAAACTCGACGCCATCAGCTCGCATGGCGCCCACCAGGGCATAGCCGTGCAGGTGAGACCCTATACGTATGCCAGCCTCGAGGACGTGGTCGAGGCCTCCGGCCAGGGTCCCGCCCTGGTGCTGGTGCTCGACCACGTGACCGACGAGGGCAACTTCGGTGCCATAGTCCGCTCCGCAGAGGTCGTCGGCGCCGCGGGCGTCGTCATCCCCAAGGTGCGCTCGGCTGGCGTGGGCGTGGGCGCCTACAAGACCTCTGCCGGGGCTGCCCTGCACCTGCCCATCGCCCAGGTGCCCAACCTCGCCACCGCCCTCGACCGCCTCAAGGAGGCGGGCTTCTGGGTGGCCGGCGGCACCGAGCATGCCGAGCAGGACCTCTGGCACGCGCCCCTCGAGGGGAGGCTCGCCCTGGTCGTGGGCTCGGAGGGGGAGGGCATCTCCCGCCTGGTGCGCGAGAAGTGCGACTTCGAGTGCCGCCTGCCGCAGCGCGGACGGGTCGAGTCGCTCAACGTGGCCCAGGCCGCGACCGCCCTCTGCTACGAGTGGCTGCGACGGACCATGGCGGGAGGGGCGGATGAGTAGGCCCTCCGAACTCCTGGTGGTCGACGGCTACAACGTCATCTTCAAGTCCAGCCGCTACATGGCCGTCGTGGACGAGGCCTCTGGGGAGGGCGATCCCTTCGACCGCGCCCGCGAGCTTCTCATAGCTGACGTGGCCGCCTACGCCCAGGGGAGCTACGACGCCGTCGTGGTCTTCGACGCGGCGGGCAACGTCTCTCCCGACCGCCCCAACCTGGGCAAGGCCGGGATCCGCGTGATGTTCTCGCGGACGGGGGAGTCCGCCGACTCCGTCATCGAGCGACTGGTCACGGGAGCCCGCCTGCAGCCCCGCGAGGTGACGGTCATCACGTCGGACAACACCATCCGGGCCACGGTGGGCGGGGTCCCCGTCACCAGGATCTCGAGCGACGTGCTCGTCTCAGACGTCGAACACATGAACGCCGACATCGAGGTGGAGCTTGCCGACCGCACCCACGCCAAGCTCACGTTCGCCGACCGGCTCGACGCGCGGACGCGCGCGCGTCTAGACGAGCTGCTGGGAAGGTCCTAGCGCCCCGGGCGGGCCGAGGCGCTTGTGTCCGGTTGCCCCACCTGCTCGGTGGCCGTCGAGCGCGTCGTGGCCCACCGCCGGGCGGGCTTTCGCTATCATCAATGCGCACGCTGGTGTAGCTCAGTTGGCAGAGCCCTAGTCTTGTAAACTAGTTGTCGCCGGTTCGAGCCCGGCCACCAGCTCCACGCATGTCCGGGCCCGCCCAGTATGGGTGGGCCCCTTCCATGCGAGGGCAAGGCTCGCCGCGTCGCGCCGCGTCGTACGACCTCTTCCCGTCACTCGGAGGAATCAGGCGAGAGGGGTCGCAAAAAGGGTCCTGTCCAAAACGTTTGTGCAGGAATCGTGCGTGAGATACGCCCGGGTGCGTGGATTAGGATAGATTCCGTTGACAACGCTTTTTTGGCGTCGTAATATCACTTCCGCTTGCAAGGGGTAACCCAAGCGAGCGGCTTGAAAATTGGAATGGGGATGTGGCACAGCGGCAACTGCGGCGGACTGTAAATCCGCTCCCTCTGGGTTCCCTGGTTCGAGTCCAGGCATCCCCACCATTCCAGGCCCGTGTAGCTCAGTCGGTAGAGCACTTCGTTGGTAACGAAGAGGTCACCGGTTCGAATCCGGTCGCGGGCTCCATTTCAGGCAGGCACCTGCCGGTGTAGCTCAGCTGGTTAGAGCACGCGGCTCATACCCGCGATGTCACTGGTTCGAATCCAGTCACCGGTACCAGAATTCTTACGGGGCTTCGGCCCCGTTTGAAGTATAAAAGCAGCAAAGGCCGTAAGGGTTGTTTCTAAAGGAGGACGGCAATGGCCAAGCAGAAGTTCGATCGTAGCAAGCCGCACGTAAACATCGGTACCATTGGTCACGTCGACCACGGCAAGACCACGCTGACCGCGGCCATCACCAAGGTCCTCTCCGAGACCGAGGGCTGCAAGGCCGACTACACCGCCTTCGAGAACATCGACAAGGCACCCGAGGAGCGCCAGCGCGGCATCACCATCTCCGTCGCCCACGTCGAGTACGAGACCTGGGAGCGCCACTACGCCCACGTCGACTGCCCCGGCCACGCCGACTACGTCAAGAACATGATCTCTGGTGCCGCCCAGATGGACGGCGCGATTCTCGTCATCGCCGCCACCGACGGCCCCATGGCCCAGACCCGCGAGCACATCCTCCTCGCCCGTCAGGTCGGCGTGCCCTACATCATCGTCTTCCTGAACAAGTGCGACATGGTCGACGACGACGAGCTCATCGACCTCGTCGAGATGGAGACCCGCGACCTCCTCTCCGAGTACGACTTCCCCGGAGACGACCTCCCCATCATCCGCGGCTCCGCGCTGGGCGCCCTCAACGGCGAGCAGAAGTGGGTCGACTCCGTGGTGGAGCTCATGCACCAGGTCGACTCCTACATCCCCACGCCCGCCCGTGACAACGAGAAGCCCTTCCTGATGGCCATCGAGGACGTCATGACCATCTCCGGCCGCGGCACCGTCGCCACCGGTCGTGTCGAGCGCGGCGAGCTCAAGCTCAACGACCAGGTCGAGATCGTCGGCATCAAGGAGACCCAGACCTCCGTCGCCACCGGCATCGAGATGTTCCGCAAGACCATGGACTTCTGCGAGGCTGGCGACAACGTGGGCATCCTGCTCCGCGGCGTCAAGCGCGAGGACATCCAGCGCGGCCAGGTCCTCTGCAAGCCTGGCTCGGTGACCCCCCACAAGAAGTTCACCGGCGAGATCTACGTCCTCACCAAGGAGGAGGGTGGCCGTCACACCCCGTTCTTCTCCGGCTATCGTCCCCAGTTCTACTTCCGCACCACTGACGTGACGGGTGACATCCAGGAGCTCACCGACGCCAACGGCGCCAAGGTCGAGATGGCTATGCCTGGCGACCACGTGACCGTCACCTGCGAGCTCATTCACCCCATCGCCATGGAGCAGGGCCTCAAGTTCGCAATCCGCGAGGGTGGCCACACCGTCGGCGACGGCCGTGTCTCCACGATCGTCGAGTAGCTTCCTAGTCTCTAGAACGACCTTTGGGCCCGGTGCCCTCCTCGGAGGGTGCCGGGCCCTTCTCTGCCCCTGGGCCGAGCGCCAGGCGAGAGCAGTTCCATTTTTGGTGGTTTTGTTGAGGACAGGCGCGAAGAGCAAAATAGTTGACAGAATCGGCTGACGGATAGTAACGTGTTCCATCGCGTCGCCATCGAGATAGTCTCGAAGGCGGCTGTCCTACAGGAGGATCTATGCGCACAATGGTTACCCTCGCATGCACCGAGTGCAAGCGTCGCAACTACACCACCGACAAGAACAAGTCCAACACTCCCGATCGCATGGAGTTGAAGAAGTATTGCCCGTGGTGCCACAAGCATACCCTTCACAGGGAGACTCGCTAAAATAGAGTCGACATAGGCCAGTAGCTCCAATGGTAGAGCGGCGGTCTCCAAAACCGTTTGTTGAGGGTTCGAGTCCTTCCTGGCCTGCCAGCTAACACCACCGGCTTTCCTCCTCGGAGGTTAGCCGGTTTCTATGAGAAGGGGCATTTGCCCCAGAGGGGTTTGAGGATGGCAAAGAAAGAGCGTCAGAAGAGGAGCGCACGCCAGGCACGCCAGCAGGAGCGTGCCGAGCGCGAGGCCGCAAGGGCCTCGGCCTCCGCCGAGGATGCCAAGTCGACTTCCAAGAAGTCCGGCCAGTCCTCCAACCTGTCTTCGTCCAAGGCGTCGAAGCCGGCCAAGGCCAAGAAGAGGTCCAGGCTCCGGAGCTACCTCTCTGACGTCAAGACCGAGATGCGCCGCGTCGTGTGGCCGAGCAAGCCCGAGCTCAAGAGCTACTCCGTCGCAGTCATCGTGATGCTGGTCGTCTTCGGCATCCTGGTCTGGCTCGTGGACACCGGCTTCGTCGCCCTTCTCGTCGGCTTCACCGGACTGAGGGGGTAGGGCATGGCTAAGCGCTGGTACGTCGTTCACACCTATTCGGGCTACGAGAACAAGGTCAAGACCGACCTCGAGCACCGTATCGAGACCTACGGCCTCGAGGACCAGATCGTCGACATCCAGATTCCCACCGAGCAGGTGACCGAGATCAAGGACGGCGGCAAGAGGGAGACCAAGGAGAACAAGGTCTTCCCCGGCTACGTCCTCGTCCGCATGGAGGTGGACGACAACTCCTGGGCCGTCGTCCGCAACACCCCCGGCGTCACGGGCTTCGTCGGCATCGACGGCAAGCCCACGCCCCTGCGTCGCAGCGAGTTCAACAAGATCATGCGCCGCACCAACCCGCGCGGTGCGCAGGAGGTCCCGAAGCACACCACCACGAACCTCGAGCCCGGCATGGCCGTCAAGGTCGTCAACGGCCCGCTCGCGGACTTCGACGGACAGGTGGCCGAGGTCATGCCCGAGGCCGGCAAGGTCAAGGTCATGCTCGCGATCTTTGGCCGCGAGACCTCCGTCGAGCTCACCCTGGACCAGGTCGTCACCATCGCCTAGATTTCCCTTCGACCCCGGTATCGGTGAGGATTGCTTCTCGGGGCCGGAACTAGATATGCCGCACGCACACGTCGAACGCAGGAGACAGAGATGCCCAAGAAGAAGGTTACTCGCTTCATCAAGCTTCAGATTCCCGCCGGCCAGGCCAACCCCGCGCCTCCGGTAGGCCCCGCCCTCGGTGCCGCCCAGGTCAACATCATGCAGTTCTGCCAGGCCTTCAACGCGGCCACGCAGGACAAGGCCGGAGACATCATCCCCGTCGAGATTACCGTCTACGAGGACCGCTCCTTCGACTTCGTGACCAAGACCCCTCCCGCGGCCCAGCTCATCAAGAAGGAGCTCAAGCTCAAGAGCGGCTCCGGCGTCCCCCAGCGCGACAAGGTCGGTCAGCTCACGCAGGAGCAGCTCACCAAGATCGCCGAGATCAAGATGCCCGACCTCAACGCCAACGACATCGAGGCCGCCAAGGCCATCGTCGCCGGTACCGCCCGCTCCATGGGCGTCACCATCGCCGAGTAGCACGGGCTACCTGGCAACTACCACGTGGGAGGGCTCGCGCCCGCTTGACCACATAGGAGGAAAGCATGCCTAAGCACGGAAAGAACTACACGGGAGCCGCCGCCAAGGTCGAGGCCGGCAAGGCCTACGGCCCCAAGGAGGCCATGGCCCTCGTCAAGGAGCTCTCGACCGCCAAGTTCGACGAGACCGTCGAGGTCGCCGTTCGCCTGGGCGTCGACACCCGCAAGGCCGACCAGAACGTCCGTGGTTCCATCTCGCTGCCCAACGGCACGGGCAAGGACGTGCGCGTCGCCGTCTTCGCCGAGGGCGAGAAGGCCCGCGAGGCCGAGGCCGCCGGCGCCGACATCGTTGGCTCCGACGAGCTCGTCGCCGACATCCAGGCCGGCAACATCAACTTCGACGCAGTCATCGCCACGCCCAACCTCATGGGCAAGGTCGGTCGCCTGGGCCGCATCCTCGGCCCCCGCGGCCTGATGCCCAACCCCAAGCTGGGCACCGTGACCATGGACGTCGAGAAGATGGTCAAGGAGCTCAAGGCAGGCCGTGTCGAGTACCGCGCCGACCGCTACGGCATCTGCCACGTCCCCATGGGCAAGGTGTCCTTCACCGCCGAGGCGTTGGCCGAGAACTACGGGGCCCTGTACTCCGAGCTTCTCCGCGTCAAGCCCTCCACCGCCAAGGGTCGCTACGTCAAGAGCGTCGTCGTGTCCTCCACGATGGGCCCCGGCGTGAGGGTCGACTCCTCCGTCACGCGCGACTTCACCGCGTAGGCCGAGGCAAAGCCTGATTTGACGAAGCCCCATGGCAGCGGCCATGGGGCTTTCTTGTGAAGAGGGCCGTGCGGCACAGGTGAGCTTGACAGCCCGATTCTTGGGTGCAAGAATCTACAATGCTCGAAAGAGCAAACCATACATCGCACGTCCGCTGCCAAAGACAGTCGGTGCCGTAAGGCTCAAAGGGGAGACCCGCCTGCCGAGGTGGTCTAAAGAAACGTCTTCTTGGACCCCGCTTTGGCCGCGCGCCTAGCGGGGTCTTTCGCGTGAAGGCCCGCCCGTGTCGGCGGCTCGTGCCCTAGCGCGTTCCAAGGAGGTGTATTCAATGCCAGCACAGTCCAAGATCAACATGCTCGAGAAGGTCAACAAGTCTATCGAGGCGTCGAAGGGCGTCTTCTTCATCGACTATCGCGGCCTCTCAGTCAAGGAGACCCAGGAGCTGCGTCGCGCCCTGCGCGAGGCCGGTGCCACGATGAAGGTCTACAAGAACAGCATCGTGAACATCGCCCTCAAGGAGGCCGGTCTGCCCGACGTGAGCGAGAAGCTCGTCGGCACCTGCGCCTACGTCTTCTACGAGAACGACCCCGTCGATGCCGCAAAGGTCATCAAGAAGGAGGCCGAGGCACTCAAGAAGATTGAGTGGATCGGCGCCATCGCAGATGGCAAGGCGCTCGACGCCGACGAGGCCAAGGCCTACTCCGAGCTCGCCTCCCGCGAGGAGCTCATGGCCAAGCTCGTCTACGTGGTCGCCAGCCCGCTTTCGGGCATCGCCCAGGTTTGCGCCGGTCCCGCCCGTGGCCTCGCCACTGCGCTCCAGGCCGTCGTCGATCAGAAGAACGCCGCGTAAGTCCCATTGCACCAAGCAAAGGTCGCAGGGCACGCCCGTGCCCTCACACAAAGGAGAATTGATATGGCTGTCACCAAGGATGAGATCATCGAGGCCCTCAAGGAGATGCCCGCCCTCGAGCTTTCCGAGCTGGTTCACGAGCTGGAGGACGTCTTCGGCGTCTCTGCCGCCGCTCCCGTCGCCGTCGCCGCTGCCGCTCCCGCGGCTGCTGCCGAGGAGGAGGAGAAGACCAACTTCGACGTCGAGCTGACCTCCTTCGGCTCCAACAAGATTGCCGTCATCAAGGTCGTCCGCGCCCTCACCTCCCTTGGCCTGAAGGAGGCCAAGGAGGCCGTCGAGGGTGCCCCCAAGGTGCTCCTCGAGGGTGCCAAGAAGGAGGACGCCGAGGCCGCCAAGAAGCAGCTCGAGGAGGCCGGTGCCACCGTCACCCTGAAGTAACTGGGGTCTTGACACGCTAGCTCAGCGACTCAGGTCGCTCGGGGTCCGGGCATATGCCCGGACCCTTTTTCGTCCGAAGCGGGCGTCGCCCGTCCGCCACAACAGCGCGCGTGGACAATCTTTGCCGGCTGGCTGGGGCATCAACTGACGAAAAGCGACGGAATGGAGAACGTCTCCGTGTCGGAATCGCCCGTTTTCTCGCCTGACATGCTCTTTCGTAACGCCGATGGCGCGAAAGTCCCAACGAGCCACCGGCAAGGAACGTGCGGCGAGCGGTTTCCTGGGGAAATCCGCCGAGGGCCGTTCCGTACGAGGCTCCCGCGAGCGAAGCCTCTGGAGCGGACGAGAAAAGAACGTCGCCATTCTCTCGAGGCGCAGACGGAGCCCCGCTCTTGCACTCGTTCTTGTGCCTGTGGACAGAATCGCTCCCTCTAGGCGAGAAGACCGTCCACACTCACAAGATCGGGCAGGCCAACTCCAGGAGCCTCTCACGTCCCATCACAGCCGCTCCACAATTGCCGTGGCAAAACCGCAGGTAGTCGGAGCGTGGTTCTCCCATACAAAATAATGACGAATATGTCAAGGCTTTTCATTGACCAAATGGCAGCCCTTAGGTACTTTATTAGATTGCGACAACTGCCGCTATTTAACCGTTGAAGGAGGAAGTGCCTGGTGCCTACCGCAAAGTCTTCCCAAGCCGCACAGGCGGATCAGCGCGAGCGCATGAGCTTTAGCAAGATCCCCAGCGCTATGGAGCTGCCAAACCTCATCTCCGTGCAGAAGGAGTCGTTCGAGCGCTTTATGGGCGAGGGTCTCGCCGAGTCCTTTGCCGAGTTCTCTCCCATCGAGAACTCCGCGAAGACCATGGAGGTCTCCTTTGGTGACCACCAGTTCGGCGATGCCCCCAACAGCATGGCCGAGTGCCGCGCCAAGGACATCTCGTACCAGGCGCCCCTCTTCGTCGACGTGCGCTTCGTCAACAAGGAGACCGGCGAGATCAAGGAGCAGCTCGTCTTCATGGGCGACTTCCCGCTCATGACCGACCGCGGCACCTTCATCATCAACGGCACCGAGCGTGTCGTCGTCTCGCAGCTCGTGCGCTCGCCCGGCGTCTACTTCTCGTCCGAGCTGGACAACGGCGTCCAGGTGCATCACGTGCAGTTCATTCCCGCGCGCGGCGCCTGGCTCGAGTTCGAGATTGACAAGCACGGCCACCTCGTGGTCTCCATCGACCGCAAGCGCCGGCAGAGCGCCACGGTCCTCCTGCGCGCCCTGGGCATCGCCGAGTCCGACGACGAGATCATGAACCTCCTGGGCGACTCCGAGGTCGTCCGCTCCACCCTCGAGCGTGACGTCGCGACCACCCGCGACGACGCGCTGATCGAGATCTACCGCCGCCAGCGCCCCGGCGAGCCTCCCACCGTGGACTCCGCCCGCTCGCTGCTCGACAGTCTGTACTTCAACAACCAGCGCTACGACCTCGCGCGCGTGGGCCGCTACAAGATCAACAAGAAGCTCGGCCTCGAGATTGACGCCCAGCAGAAGGTCATCACCAGCGAGGACATCGTCAGCGCCCTGCGCTACCTCCTCGCGCTGCACGAGGGTGACCCCACCAAGAAGCTGGACGACATCGACCACTTCGGCAACCGTCGCGTCCGCACCGTGGGCGAGCTGGTACAGAACCAGTTCCGCATCGGCATGAGCCGCATGGAGCGCGTCATCCGCGAGCGCATGGCCTCCCAGGACGCTGACGACATCACGCCCCAGTCGCTGATCAACATCCGCCCCATCGTCGCGGCCATCAAGGAGTTCTACGGCTCCTCCCAGCTGTCGCAGTTCATGGACCAGTCTAACCCCCTGGCCGGGCTCACCCACAAGAGGCGCCTCTCGGCCCTCGGCCCCGGCGGCCTCGCCGGCCACAAGTCCGGCTCCAGCCGCCGCACCAACGTGCCCACGGCCGTCCGCGACGTCCACAACTCTCACTACGCGCGCATGTGCCCCATCGAGACCCCCGAGGGCCCCAACATCGGCCTCATCGGCTCGCTGGCCCTCTTCGCCCACGTCAATGAGTACGGCTTCATCGAGTCGCCCTACCGCCGCGTCGTTGACGGAAAGGTGACCGACGAGGTCGACTGGATGACCGCCGACGAGGAGGAGCTCCACAACATCGCCCCCGCCGACGTGCCCGTGGACCCCAAGACAGGCAAGTTCGTGGCCGTCGACTCCAAGGGCAACATCTACGCGCCCGAGACCGTCGTCGCGCGCACCCGCAACTTCGACGGCTCCTTCGGCGCGCCCGCCCAGATCGAGGTCTCGGCCGTCGACTACATGGACGTGTCGCCTCGCCAGATGCTCTCCGTCGCTGCCAACCTCATCCCCTTCCTCGAGCATGACGACGCCAAGCGAACCCTGATGGGTGCCAACATGCAGCGCCAGGCCGTGCCCCTGATCACCTGCAACGCCCCCCTCGTCGGCACCGGCCTCGAGGCCCGCGCCGCGCTCGACTCCGGCGAGCTCATCAGTGCCTCCCACGAGGGCGTCGTCACCGAGGTCGACGCCGCCCACGTGGTGGTCAACACCGAGAGGGGCCCCGAGCGCTACGACCTCCCCAAGTACCAGCGCTCCAACCAGAGCACCTGCAGCAACCACCGCCCGGTGGTCAAGGTGGGCCAGCACGTCGCCCAGGGCGAGCCCCTGACCGACGGTCCCTCCGTCGACCACGGCGAGCTTGCCCTCGGTGCCAACCTCACCGTGGCCTACATGCCGTGGGAGGGCTACAACTACGAAGATGGCATCATCGTCTCCGAGCGCGTCGTCCGCGACGACCTGCTGACCTCCGTCAACATCTCGCGCCACGAGATCGACGCTCGCGACACCAAGCTCGGCCCCGAGGAGATCACCCGCGAGGTCCCCAACCAGTCCGAGGAGATGCTCGCCAACCTAGACGATGACGGCATCATCCGCATTGGCGCCGAGGTCGGCCCCGGCGACATCCTGGTGGGCAAGGTCACCCCCAAGGGCGAGACGGCCCTCACCGCCGAGGAGAGGCTGCTCCGCGCCATCTTCGGCGCCAAGGCACACGACGTCCGCGACACCTCCCTCAAGATGCCCCACGGCGCCTATGGCCGCGTCGTCGACGTGGTGCGCTTCAGCCGCGAGGCGGGCGACGACCTCCCGCCAGGAGTCAACGAGCTCGTCCGCGTCTTCGTCGCCCAGCGCCGCAAGATCCAGCAGGGTGACAAGATCGCCGGCCGCCACGGCAACAAGGGCGTCGTCTGCAACGTCCTGCCCGTGGAGGACATGCCCTACATGACTGACGGCACCCCCGTCGACGTGCTCCTCGACCCCCTGGGCGTCCCCTCTCGTATGAACGTCGGCCAGCTGCTCGAGTGCCACCTCGGCTGGGCCGCCGCCCACGGCTGGGACACCGAGGACCCCGACTCGAAGAGGGTCGTCGAGGGCAACATGCGCGTCGCCACGCCCGTATTCGACGGCGCGACCGACGTCGAGGTCGCCGAGGCCCTGCGCCGCACCAACATCAACCTGGTCAACAAGGCCATGCGCGAGTACGGCAAGCACATGGACATAGACTTCGTCCCCCAGCTCAACGAGAAGGGCAAGACGACGCTCTACGACGGTCGTACCGGCGAGGCCTTCAAGAGCCCCATCACCGTGGGCACCTCCTACATCCTCAAGCTGGGCCACATGGTCGACGACAAGATCCACGCGCGCTCGACCGGCCCGTACTCCCTGGTCACCCAGCAGCCGCTGGGCGGCAAGGCCCAGTTCGGCGGCCAGCGCTTCGGCGAGATGGAGGTGTGGGCGCTCTATGCCTACGGCGCCTCCAACGTGCTGCACGAGCTCATGACCGTGAAGTCCGACGACACCAACGGCCGCGTCAAGACCTACGAGTCCATCGTCAAGGGCGAGAACGTCCCCAATCCGGACATCCCCGAGTCCTTCAAGGTCCTCGTCAAGGAGATCCGCTCCTTGGCCCTGGACATCGAGCCGATCACCTACAAGAAGGTCGGCGAGGACGAGGCCGGCGCGCAGGACGAAGCGACCGTCAGCCCCGTGGACGTCTTCGCGGGCGCCGAGAGCGCCGACGACCTGATCGGCGGCCTCTCCGCCGACCTCGACAAGGGCGAGGACGCGCTTGTCGGCGATATCACCAACGATAAGGAGTAGCGAACGTGGCAGATTTCGATACCACCGATTTCGACGCTATAAAGATCTCGCTCGCCTCCGCCGACGAGATTCGCAGCTGGTCGCACGGCGAGGTCAAGAAGCCCGAGACCATCAACTACCGCACCCTCAAGCCCGAGAAGGACGGCCTCTTCTGCGAGAAGATCTTCGGTCCCACCAAGGACTGGGAGTGCGCCTGCGGCAAGTACAAGGGCATCCGCTTCAAGGGCATCGTCTGCGAGCGCTGCGGCGTCGAGGTCACCAGCGCCAAGGTGCGACGCGAGCGCATGGGCCACATCGAGCTCGCCGCTCCCGTGAGCCACATCTGGTACTTCAAGAGTCCCACGAGCTTCCCCCTGGCCCGCCTGCTCGACATCAAGAGCAAGGACCTGGAGAAGATCCTGTACTTCGCGAGCTACGTCATCACCTCCATTGACGCCGAGGCCCGCGAGGCCGACGCCGACGAGCTGAAGGAGGAGCTGGCAGCGGACCTCGAGGAGCTCGACGCCGAGCGCGACGACGAGATAGAGCGCCTGAAGGCCCAGGGCGAGCCCTCTGAGGACGAGTTCAGCGACATCGAGCCGCTCTCGGCCGACGAGGTCCGCGCGGGCATCGCCGACCTCGAGGAGGAGTACGAGGAGGAGAAGCAGCTCCGTCGCGACGCCTACGAGCGCTTCATGCAGCTCCAGGAGCGCGAGCTCATCTCCGACGAGGGTCTCTTCACCGAGATGAAGCGCTACTACTCCATCTACTTCAAGGGCGGCATGGGCGCCGAGGCCGTGCGTGAGCTCCTGCGCTCCATCGACCTGCCCAAGGAGGCCGAGGAGCTGCGCGCCATCGTCGCCTCTTCCGACTCCCAGAAGCAGAAGAAGGAGAAGGCCGTCAAGCGCCTGGAGGTGGTCGACGCCTTCCTCAAGGGCAACAACGACCCCGCCAACATGATCCTGGACGTCGTGCCCGTGATTCCGCCCGACCTGCGCCCCATGGTGCAGCTCGACGGTGGCCGCTTTGCCGCGTCCGACCTCAACGACCTCTACCGTCGCGTCATCAACCGCAACAACCGCCTCAAGCGCCTGCTCGACCTCGACGCCCCGGCGATCATCGTAAACAACGAGAAGCGCATGCTCCAGGAGTCCGTGGACGCGCTCTTCGACAACGGCCGCCGCGGCCGTCCCGTCACCGGCCGTGGCGGGCGTCCGCTGAAGTCGCTCGCCGAGGCGCTCAAGGGCAAGCAGGGCCGCTTCCGCCAGAACCTGCTGGGCAAGCGCGTCGACTACTCCGGCCGCTCGGTCATCGTCGTCGACCCGCACCTCAAGCTGCATCAGTGCGGCCTGCCCTCCACCATGGCTCTCGAGCTCTTCAAGCCCTTCGTGATGCGTCGTTTGGTCGAGCTGGGCAAGGTCGAGAACATCAAGGGCGCCAAGCGCGCCATCGACCGCAGCGCCCCGGCCGTCTGGGACGTCCTGGACGAGGTCATCAAGGGTCGCCTGGTGCTGCTCAACCGCGCGCCGACCCTGCACCGCCTCTCCATCCAGGCCTTCGAGCCCGTGCTGGTCGAGGGTAAGGCCATCCACCTGCACCCGCTCGTCTGCGCTCCCTTCAACGCGGACTTCGACGGCGACCAGATGTCGGTCCACGTGCCCCTCTCCACCGAGGCGCAGACCGAGGCCCGCGTGCTCATGCTCTCGAGCAACAACCTGCGCTCGCCCGCGTCGGGCAAGGTCCTCACCGTCCCCTCGCAGGACATGGTCTTCGGCGTGTACTTCCTCACCACCCAGAAGGATGGCGTCGAGGGAGAGGGGCGCGTCTTCGCCGACTTCGACGACGCCATGAACGCCTACGACTGCCGCGACAGGGTGGACATCCAGGCCAAGGTCACGGTGCGCGTCTCCTCGGAGGACGCCAACGTGGTCGAGGGCGACAGGAGGGTCTTCCGCGTCATGGAGGGCCGTGGCCAGTTCCGGGACTACGACGTCACCGAGCGTCCCGTGCGCATCGAGACCTCCGTCGGCCGCGTGATCTTCAACCGGCAGTGCCTGCCCGCGGACTACCCCTTCATCAACTTCAAGATGTCCAAGAGTGACATCTCGGCGCTCGTCAACGACTGCTGCGACCGCTACAGCACCGCCGAGGTCGAGCCCATCCTGGACGCCATCAAGCACAGCGGCTTCCACTACGCGACCCGCGCCGGCCTGACCATCTCGGTCTGGGACGCCGCGATTCCCGACGACAAGCCCGAGCTGCTCGAGGACGCGCAGGCCAAGGTCGACCAGATCAACGAGTACTACGAGGACGGCTTCCTCTCCGAGCGCGAGCGCCACGCCGAGGTCATCAACGCCTGGACCGAGTGCACCGAGACCCTGGGCACCAAGATGCTCGAGGGCTTCGCCGAGGACAACCCCATCTACATGATGGCCGACTCCGGCGCCCGAGGCTCCAAGACGCAGCTCAGGCAGCTCGCGGGCATGCGAGGTCTCATGGCCGACATGTCCGGTGACACCATCGACCTGCCCATCAAGGCCAACTTCCGCGAGGGCCTGGAGCCGCTCGAGTACTTCATCTCGACCTACGGCGCCCGCAAGGGCCTGGTCGACACGGCGTCCCACACCTCCGACTCCGGCTACCTGACCCGTCGTCTGGTCGACGTCGCGCAGGACGTCATCGTGCGCGAGGAAGACTGCGGCACCGACGAGGCCGTCACCTACGACCTCGTCAAGCCGGGCGAGACGGACGTCGACACCGACCTGATCGGCCGCTGCGCGCTCGAGGACATCGTCAACCCCCAGACCGGCGAGGTCATCGTCGCGAGGGACGGCTACGTTGAGTCCAAGGCCGACCTGGAGGCCATGGTCGAGGCCGGTCTGAAGAAGGTCCAGCTCCGCGCCCTTCTGACCTGCAAGTCCAAGTATGGCGTCTGCCAGAAGTGCTATGGCTGGGACCTCTCGACCCGCAGGCCCGTCAACATCGGCACCTCCGTGGGCATCATCGCCGCGCAGTCCATCGGTGAGCCCGGCACGCAGCTGACCATGCGTACGATCCACTCCGGCGGCGTCGCCGGCGCGGACGACATCACGCAGGGCCTGCCCACCGTCGCTCGCATGTTCGACGTCGTCGGCAACGTCAACGAGAAGATTCTGGGCCGCGAGGCCGACCTGGCGCCCTACACCGGCACGCTCCAGATCACTCCCGAGCAGACCGAGTACCAGCTGCGCATCCTCGACACCGAGGACCCCAGCCGCATCCTGGCCGAGTGGAGGGTCCCCGCGTCCGTCCGCTTCATGCCGGGCGTCGAGGACGGTGCCGAGGTCCGCGCCGGCGACCAGGTGACCCGCGGCTTCGTCAACTTCCGCAAGCTGCGCAAGCTCACCGACATCGAGTCGACGATGCACACCTTCGTCAAGTCGGTCAAGGACGTCTACACCTCCCAGGGCGTCGACCTGAACGACAAGCACATCGAGGTCATCGCGCGCCAGATGCTGCGTCGCGTCCAGGTCACCAACCCCGGCGACTCGACCTACCTGCTGGGCCAGTACGTCGACCGCTACGTCTTCGCCAACACGGTGCGCAACATCGCCCTCGCGGGCGGCACGCCCCCCGAGGCCGAGCCGGTCATCCTGGGCACCCTCAAGGTGGCCAGCTCCATCGACTCCTGGCTGTCGAGCGCGTCGTTCATCCGCACCGCCGGCGTCCTCACCGAGAGCGCCATCAAGGGCGAGGTCGACCACCTGCTGGACCTCAAGTCCAATGTCATCGTGGGCAAGAAGATTCCCGCAGGCACCGGCCTCAAGGCGTACGGCGACGTCAAGCTCACCTACCACGGCCAGGTCATCGACGGCCCCACCTCGCCCATGGCGAAGAGCCTGCCCGACTGGGCTCCCGAGAAGCTCAAGGGCATCGAGGACCAGCTGCCCAAGCAGCTCGACTGGATCGGCGACGACTACGGCTTCAGCGGCGTCTACTCCAAGAACGGCCGCACCCTCTCCAGCGAGGACGCGAAGCTCTACCTCTTCGACGACCTCGGGGTGTCGCAGCGCTGGACCAACAAGTTCAGCGAGGTCGGCATCGAGACCGTGGGTGACCTCATCGGGAAGACCGAGGACGACCTCCTGCGCATCGACGGCATCGGCGCCAAGGCGATCGAGGAGCTCCGTGACGGCCTCGAGGCGCGCAACCTCCTCTACATCCTCGAGCCCGACGAGGACGAGGCGGACAGCGAGGACCTCTCGCAACTGCTCAACATGGTGTTCTCGCCTGATGCCGACAACGACATCATGCTGGGCACTGCGGCTCCCGCGAAGCACAGCTTCGACGACGAGCTCATCGGTGGCAGCAGCGAGACCTCTGACGACGAGGGCGACCAGGTCATCAACGAGGACCTTGGCTCCCTGCACGACCTGCTCTCGCAGGTGGAGCAGAGCGAGGACGGCGACGAGGAGTAGCTCTCGCCCGGATGCTTGGCGCGGGGCCCGTCACGAGAGTGGCGGGTCCCTCTCGTACGAGAGGTCCCTCTTGCCTAGAATCGATGGGGGAGGACGGGCGCCTGAAGAGGGGAGTCCCATGGAAGAGACGGCGTGCACGCTCGAGGAATGCCTTGCCAGCGACGACATCGTGTACCGTGCCACGCAGATCTTCGACGCGCTCAGCGACTCGACGCGCTTCCAGATCCTTGGCGTCCTGGTCATGGGCGAGAGGAGCGTGGGTGAGCTGACCGAGGCGTGCAATGTGACGCAATCCGCCATATCGCACCAGCTTAGGCTGCTTAGGGACCGAGGCCTGGTGAGCTCCAGGCGAGACGGCCAACGCGTCATCTACTCGTTGGCAGACGACCACGTGAGCGCCCTCATCGCCACGGGACTCAGGCACGCCGCGGAGGAGTCTGTGTAGGCCTCCGCGTAACCCGCCTCCGCCCCCGCCCACATGCGTTCTCTATGCCTTCTCCTGAATCGAGAGGTTCGTCAACTGGGGTTTTGTATCCTCGGTTTCATAGATTGGCATAGAGAACGACGGTCGCGCGTGGGGGGGCGGGTGGCATCAGCGGCGTGCGTGCCTGCGACGGGCGCCGCCCGCCTCGTTGCACACGGCTTCTCCGCCGGCGTCCCGGCCCGTCTCTCGCCTGTGTAATATGGGTGAATCAAGGATACGCCCGGACCCGTGGTATTTTGACATCTGCCCTTATTGGGCGTAATGTTTCCCGTCGCGACTGTCATGCGCATGACAATCCGGGACGACGGTGCTGCGCCGTCCTTGATACATAGGTGCTCGCGCACCGCCTACTCGCACGCTCTACGAAGGAGAAAGCTTTGCCTACCATCAACCAGCTCGTCCGCCAGGGCCGCGTGTCCCACAAGGCCAAGTCCAAGAACGCAGCCCTGCAGCACAACCCCCAGAAGCGCGGCGTCTGCACCCGCGTCTTCACCACCACGCCCAAGAAGCCCAACTCGGCGCTGCGCAAGGTCGCCCGCGTGCGCCTCGTCAACGGCATCGAGGTCACGGCCTACATCCCCGGCGAGGGCCACAACCTGCAGGAGCACTCC
This sequence comes from uncultured Olsenella sp., assembly GCF_959602185.1. NCBI lineage: Bacteria > Bacillati > Actinomycetota > Coriobacteriia > Coriobacteriales > Atopobiaceae > Olsenella > uncultured Olsenella sp. The sequence goes on along the minus strand of NZ_CAUGRZ010000003.1, from coordinate 116,179 downwards.
ATCGTCCTCATCCGTGGCGGCCGCGTCCGCGACCTCCCCGGCGTGCGCTACAAGATCGTCCGCGGCGCCTATGACTGCGCTGCCGTTCAGGACCGCAAGAAGGCCCGCTCCCGCTATGGCGCGAAGCGCCCCAAGGAGTAAGACCCCAAATCCTGAATCAGCCTTTCCAGTTCTTAGGAGATACACATGCCGCGTCGTGCAGCAGCAGTTCGTCGTGAGGTCATCCCCGACGCCGTCTACAACAACCGTCTCGTGACCCAGCTCATCAACAAGGTCCTCCTCGATGGCAAGAAGGCCACCGCCGAGCGCATCGTCTACGGTGCCTTCGACATGGTCGCCGCCAAGACCGAGCAGGACGCCCTCTCCGTCTTCAAGAAGGCCATGGACAACGTGCGCCCGACCCTCGAGGTCAAGCCCAAGCGCGTCGGCGGCGCCACCTACCAGGTGCCCATGGAGGTCAACTCCCGTCGTGCCACCACCCTGGCCATCCGCTGGATCGTGAACTTCTCCCGCGCCCGCAAGGAGAAGACCATGGCCGAGCGCCTCGCCAACGAGATCATGGACGCCGCCAACGGCGTCGGCGCCTCCGTCAAGCGTCGCGAGGACCTCTTCAAGATGGCAGAGGCCAACCGCGCCTTCTCGCACTACCGTTTCTAATCGAAGGCTCGAGGAAGTAGCGAAATGGCGAAAGTTAAGTACAAGCTCGAAGACCTGCGCAACATCGGCATCATGGCCCACATCGACGCGGGCAAGACCACCACTACCGAGCGCATCCTCTACTACACCGGCAAGACCCACAAGATCGGCGAGGTCCACGACGGTGCGGCCACCATGGACTGGATGGTTCAGGAGCAGGAGCGCGGCGTGACCATCACCTCCGCCGCCACCACCTGCTTCTGGAAGGACCACGTCATCCAGATCATCGACACCCCGGGCCACGTCGACTTCACGGCCGAGGTCGAGCGCTGCCTGCGCGTCCTCGACGGTGCCGTCGCCGTCTTCGACGCCGTCGCAGGCGTCCAGCCCCAGTCCGAGACCGTGTGGCGCCAGGCCGCCAACTACGGCGTGCCCCGCATCGCCTTCATCAACAAGTACGACCGCGTTGGCGCCGACTTCTTCCACGCCATCGAGACCATGAAGGACCGCCTGGGCGCCGCCGCCGTGGCCGCCCAGATTCCCATGGGGGCCGAGTCCAACTTCTGGGGCCTCATCGACCTCGTCACCATGGAAGCCTGGGACTTCAAGGAGGACGCCAAGGGAATGATCTATCCCGAGGTCATGGACTCCATCCCCGACGAGTTCGCCGAGCTCGCGGCCGAGAAGCGCGAGGAGCTCCTCGACGCCGCCGCCAACTTCGACGACGCGCTCATGGAGGCCATCCTCATGGAGGAGGAGATCTCCGTCGACCAGCTCAAGGGCGCCATCCGCAAGGGCGTCCTCGCCGGCGAGATGAACCCCGTCTTCGTGGGCTCCGCCTACAAGAACAAGGGCATCCAGGAGCTCCTCGACGCCGTCGTGGACTACCTGCCCAGCCCCCTCGACGTCACCGAGATCGACGGCAAGAACCTGAAGGGCGAGGACGAGGTCCGTCACGCGGACCCCAAGGAGCCCTTCTCCGCCCTCGCCTTCAAGATCATGACCGACCCCTTCGTCGGCAAGCTCACCTACATTCGCGTGTACTCCGGCCAGGCCGAGTCCGGTAGCTACGTCTACAACTCGGTCAAGGACAACCGCGAGCGCCTGGGCCGCATCCTCGAGATGAACGCCAACGACCGCGTCGACCGCGAGGAGTGCTCCGCCGGAGACATCGTTGCCTGCGTCGGCCTGAAGAACACCTCCACCGGCGACACCCTCTGCGACGAGAAGCACGCCATCGTGCTCGAGTCCATCGAGTTCGCCGCGCCCGTCATCGACGTCGCGGTCGAGCCCAAGTCCAAGGCCGAGCAGGACAAGATGTCCGTGGGCCTGGCCAAGCTCGCCGAGGAGGACCCGACCTTCCAGGTGCACACCGACCACGAGACCGGCCAGACCATCATCGCCGGCATGGGCGAGCTGCACCTCGAGATCATCGTCGACCGCCTGCGCCGCGAGTTCCACGTCGAGTGCAACGTGGGCAAGCCCCAGGTCGCCTACCGCGAGACCGCCGGCAAGGCCGTGCAGCACGTGCAGGGCAAGTTCGTCCGCCAGTCCGGCGGCCGCGGCCAGTACGGCGACGCTATCATCGACCTGGAGCCCATGGAGGCCGGCTTCGGCTACGAGTTCGTCGACGCCACCGTCGGCGGCTCCATCCCCAAGGAGTACATCCCCTCTGTGGACAAGGGCATCCAGGAGGCTCTGGAGACCGGCGTCATCGCCGGCTACCCCGTCCAGGACGTGAAGGTCACCCTGGTCGACGGCTCCTACCACGAGGTCGACTCCTCCGAGGCCGCCTTCAAGATCGCCGGCTCCATGGCGATTAAGAACGCCCTCGCCAAGTCCGACCCCGTGCTCCTCGAGCCCGTCGAGTCCGTCGTGGTCGAGACGCCCGAGCAGTACATGGGCGACGTCATGGGCAACCTGAGCGGTCGCCGCGGCAAGATCGAGGGCATGGAGGACCGTGCCAACACCAAGCTCATCAGGGCCAAGGTGCCCCTGGGCGAGATGTTCGGCTACGCCACCGACCTGCGCTCCCAGACCCAGGGCCGCGCTTCCTACACCATGCAGTTCGACTCCTACGAGCCCGTTCCCAAGAACGTCCGCGAGGAGATCGTCAGCAAGAACGGCGGAAGCGCCTCGTAAGCAAAGTAGCCAATGGCAGCGCGAGCAACTCGCAGCCGCTATTCGATGGAGGTATTTGAAGTGTCAAGCCAGAAGATCAGGATTCGCCTCAAGGGCTACGATCACGAGGTAGTGGACCAGTCCGCCAAGCTCATCGTGGACACCGCCCAGAAGACCGGCGCCCGCGTGTCCGGCCCCATCCCCCTGCCCACCGAGCGCAACCTTTACACGGTCATCCGCTCGCCCCACAAGGACAAGGACTCCCGTGAGGAGTTCGAGATGCGCACCCACAAGCGCCTCATCGACATCCTCGACCCCAGCTCCTCGACCGTCGACTCGCTCATGCGCCTCGACCTTCCCGCTGGCGTGGACATCGAGATCAAGCTCTAGGGCTTAGCTCGGTCGCAAGATGACTTGCAAGGGGGCTCGGCTTCGGCCGGGTCCCTTCTTGCGTCTCTCGCCCGTCGCGTGGCCGCGGTGACGTTATCGCGTGGCCGCAGCTACTCGGGGGGCGAGGTGCCCGCCACCTTCTGGGTGCGTTCTTTTCTCGCTTGGAACACCTCTTCGTCGCCGCAGCCCCCCTGGTAAGGAACGTTTTTCGACTCTCTGGCAGCCTGGATGTTCTTTTCTCGTAGTTCAGTCTTACGCTGCGGCAAAACGAGCGCCGTAAAGAACAGCCGATTTCCCATCCTCGCCCATGGATGTTCTTTACAACGCACGACGGCGATGAAGGGCGAGGGCTATGGCAGTTGAGAACAGCCCTCAACCAAGCCCGGTGCGAACCATCGCCACCGACTTCGGCTTATAGGCGCATCTTGCCTGCGCCCAGCAGCCTCCTTCTCAGCTCGTCATGCCGCACAAGCCAGCTCGTGCTGGTGTTCAGGTCAGCCTTCCCGCACATCCGGCGAACCTGTGCCATCGTGCCCATGAACGTCGACACATTCAGAAGCTGCTGGTTGTCCACCTGCAAGACCCTCAGCCCCATGCTCGTAAGCATGTTGAGCCTCCTTCGGTCCTCGGATAGAGTGTCCTCGTGATATCGGCCCTGATACTCGATTCCCACCTTTGCTGCAGGCCAGTAGAGGTCGATGTCTGCATATTGCCTGTCACTACGGTCGAGTAGGGCTGCATCGCGTGAGCTTGGCGTGACGCGCGCGTTCATTACCGCCCCACCCACGCCGAAGCCACCTAGACGTTTGGGTAGCGTTGCCAGAAAGAGCATCTCGACCTCCCGGGGAGATGCTGCGTTTTCTCCGCAGAGGGCCAGCGCCTTCGTCGCCCGTGGCCTCCCATGGTGAGATTCGCAGCAATCGAGAAGCTTCCGGAGCCTCGTGACGCAGGTCATGGGTTGCCGCGAGCCAATCGTTCCCTCATAGGCGGAGGAGAGGCCGGTGGCGGCGGGAGAAATCTGGGCCTCCCTCGACGTGAGCGCCTTGGCATCGAGCGCGTATTTAGCGCAGAGCACGCAAGCCAGCCGAATGAGGCTCACGTCGTCCAAAGCATTCGCCATTTGTAAAAACGCAAGCTCCGGTGTGCAGACGAACAGTCCGTCTCCAATCTGCACGAGGAATCCAGCGGGGAGAGGTCCGTGCCAGCGATGTGGATAGAACGCAGACGACGGGTGGTTGCTTGTCGTCTGCGAGACAAGAATCTGTCGCGTGACCCCCGACTCTCCTCCGCTGCATGACGTCTCGCCCAACAGGAACGCGGGGCAGGGTGTGACACCATGCCTTTCCAGTCCAAGCCGCCGAAGCTCGGAACGGGCCGAAGAGGTGCCGTCGAGCGAGGGGCGAGCGAGCCGAGGCGCGCGGTCGAGCCCGCTGTCGCGGTAACGGTACCAATACCATATGGCATCTTCGTGACTGCAGACGTAGCGCACCCCCGCCCCTCCCCTTCGCTGGACCTGTCGTACCAGTTATTGTCCCCGGAGCGCGACGAGCGAATGATATAAATAAAAAGTGAGCTGGCACCAGACTTGCGGCAGTCTGATATGTGCGAAAATTAGCAGGTAGTGATGGTCATACAAAGATCTCGGCTGTTCTTTACGCTGTATTAGTTGCATTATCCGCCCATTCAGGGTCAGTAAAGAACAAATACTCGTCCGGTACGTCAATAGGCGTTCTCTACTGGAGTGTTTTGGTGACTCGCAGTGGATATCGCGGCGTAAAGAACGACGGATGCGCGAAAAAGCCCCTGGATGTTCCGAAGTCGTATGGGTTCGGGAAATGACGCAGATGGGGTAGAGTAAAGAACGCCGCACGACTGTTGGCAGTGGGGTGCCGGCTGGATGCGGGTGTCACCCGGACGCAGCGGATGTCCTTTGGGGTGTCACCCGGACGCGGCGGATGATCCCATGGGGGCTGGCGCGTTCTTTATCGGGTGAGAATGACGCCAAATACCCAGCAGTAGGCGAGAAAAGAACAAGATTGCTGTGCCCCACGCTTGCACGCCTCCCAAGGCACCCGTCTACGACTCCTATGGGTACGTCCGAGACGGTGGTGGGCAAGAAACAATTGCGTGCGATGGGGTCGTCGCGAAAGCTGGGAGCGGTTCATCTGTCGATTAATAGGTACCACTCACGGAATTGACGCGTATAATTCCACAAGACAGCAGCCGAATATGGCAAAAAACTGTTATCGGTTATCCGAGAGTAACTGAAGGTGAGCTTCCAACGCCATCAATCGGCATGTCATTCGGCATGGCGCCAAGCGTACTTTAATCGCACGTGGTAGCACCGCCAAACCATTCGGAAGGGGCTTCGAGATGGGGCCTGCTCACGGGGTGGTTTCGAACGTTCGGAGCAACGAAGGCATGAGTGACAAGAGCCCATCGGTTACTCGCCCCACGAGTGGGCCAGCGCATGGTCGTAGGGCCATTTTGCGGCGCAGCATCCTGAGAGGAATTTTTGGTGGGGCACCGAAGGGCGAGCATGAACTTGATGGCTCCAACGACCTGCAGGAGTTGGATTTGAGAAGGCTTGACCGCCTTCAGCTGCTTCAGTTGCTCAAGGGCGCCATGGAAGAAAACGAACGCTTGCGCTGCCAGCTTGCCGAATCAGAGCAAAGGCTTAGGGAGTATGACATCGTCGTGGCAGACTCGGAATCCCTTGCGGAGGCATCGTTGAGGTTGGCGGGCGTTTTTCAGGATGCGCAGCATGCAATAGATATATACAAACGGAATATCGGCATGCCTGTTCATCCAGGAGGGGCGGTCAAAACGGGAGGCGGTGTCGTGGAGGCAAGTGATGCCGGGGGGAGGCGGAGCGATGGATGAGCATGTGGCAGGCGGTAGCGGCGCAGGCATGCGTCCCACACGTCCCCCCCGTCACGGGCGGGCCATGCACCTGCATGTCGCTTCCTCTGACAAGAAGCTTCCGACCATAGCTCAGGTTCAGCACGAGTACGAGCGCGTGCAACGTCAGCGTGGAAGGGGCAGGGTAGCAAAGAATACGGTTGCGGCCCTTGCTACGGTATTTGCGGTGTCAGTCTTGGGGTCGCTGCTTGCGTTTCCGCTGTTCAGAATCTTTGGTGACTCGATGACACCCACGCTCTCGGAAGGCGATGTTGTCCTTGCGGTCAAGGGTGGCGACCTGCACGTCGGGGACCTCATGGCATTTAGCTACAACAACAAGGTTCTCGTAAAACGAGTTATTGCCAGAGAGGGGGATTGGGTGAACATCGACCAAGATGGCATCGTGAGCGTCAATGGCCAGGAGCTGGATGAGGGCTACCTTCGACCCGGTACCAAGAGCCTGGGCCAATGCGACATCCCGCTTCCCTATCAGGTGCCCGAGGGCAAGTACTTCGTCATGGGAGACCATCGAAGCATGTCGGTGGATTCGCGCACGTCACAGGTGGGCTGCATATCCTCAGACCAAGTGGCGGGCAAGCTCGTTCTTCGCGTGTGGCCTCCTGCGTCGTTTGGCACCATGGAATGACTTAGGTCCTGCAAAGCGATTCGGGCAACTATCTTTGCACAATTACGGTATGGTATCGGTATCATATTCAAGGAAGTCTGAAGGAAAGAGTGGCGTTGAGCGAAGCAAAGGGTCAGGATCCTTAGGACGACTACCCGATTCAGCAACCCCATGGTTGCACGTACAAGGTAGGCAAGTGCAGGGAAGCGGCACGAGAGAAGGAAGGTTCACATGAGCAGTCTGAGCAAAAAGTTTGCAGGGGGGGGCATCCTCGTAGCCCTTGCCGCCCTCGTCATGGTGATGGCCCTGGTGCCCGCCAAGGCGTTCGCGGATACGACAACTCCGCACACCATCACGGTGAGCGAGCCCTCTGGTCAGGTCGACACGCACTCCTATGAGGCCTACCAGGTGTTTACGGGCACGTACGATAGTGGTAGCAAGCAGCTCCAGAACATCACGTGGGGCTCCGGCGTCAACGGCGACGCACTGCTGGCCGCCCTTAAGAACGACGCTACCATCGGCTCCAAGTTCACGAGCGCGACCGATGCCGTGACCGCTGCGGCGGCCATGAGCGGCATAACCGACAAGTCCGCCGACGCCGAGGCGCTGGCCAAGGTCATCGCGGCTAACCTGTCCACGACGAAGGTCGCCTCCAACAACGGCGAGATTGCCGTGACCGGCGACGGTTACTACTTCATCAAGGACGTCACTGAGTCGCTGACCAACGACACGTACTCCAAGTACATGCTGCAGGTTGTGGGCGATACCGCGGTGACCGCTAAGGACACCACTACGACCTCCAAGAAGGAAGTCAAGGATACGAACGACACCACCGGTGTCACCAGCGATTGGCAGAACACGGCCGACTACGACATCGGCGATGCCGTGCCGTTCAAGCTGACCGGCACCGTGGCCTCCGACTACGCCAGCTACACGAAGCCTTACTACTTCGCGTTCCATGATACGTACAACAAGAGCCAGCTCGGTGACCCCAAGGACGTCGTCGTGAAGATCGACGGCAACACTGTCGATTCCAGCAAGTACTCCGTTAACGTTACCTCCACCGGGTTCGACGTTGTCTTTACCGACCTCAAGCAGACCGACGCTCATGCCGGTTCCGCGGTGACGGTCGAGTACACCTCCGAGCTGCTCACCGGTGCCAACATCGGCTCCGCGGGCAACGTCAACTCCAGCAACATCGAGTTCTCCAACGACTCCAACAACGAGCAGCACCATGGCAAGACCCCCGAGGACACCGTCATCGTGTTCACCTACAAGGTCGTCGTTAACAAGGTCGACGATTCCACCCCCGGCAAGCCGCTCGCCGGCGCTGAGTTCACCCTGACGAAGACGATGAAGGACGGCTCCTCTAAGACCATCGCCGTCACCACCGCCGAGAGCGGGACGCAGTTCAACTTCACTGGCCTCGACGACGGCGAGTACACGCTGACCGAGACCAAGACCCCGACCGGCTACAACACCATCGCTCCGATTAAGTTCACTGTCACTTCCGTCAAGGATGACTCTGGCAAGAAGCTGACCAGCATCAACGGTCAGGCGACTACGGGCGAGATTGACCTGGGCACCAGCGGCCAGAAGGCAAATGTCGACACGACTGCCGGCACCATCACCACCACGGTCATCAACAAGTCTGGCTCCACCCTGCCCTCCACGGGCGGCATGGGCACCACCGTGCTCTATGTAGTCGGCGGCCTGCTGGTTGTCGCCGCTGGCGCAGGCCTGGCCATCCGCCGTCGCACCAACGGCTTCGAGGCGTAGGACCTTTAGCTTCTCTCGCTCGCGGAGTGGGGCCAGTCCGGCCTCACTCCGCGAGGCGGGGTGCATTGCGGAACAGGGAAAGAAGATGCAGTGAGCGAGACGATGTGTCGGGACTGAGGAAGAGACTTCCAGAGGCGCTTCTGGTCATGGCGCTTATGGTCGGCATCGGCTTGCTGCTCTACCCCAGCGTCAGTGACTGGTGGAACGACATGCATCAGACGCAGGCGATTGCGACATACGAGGAGGCCGTCAAGGACAACTCGCCAGAGCGGAACAAGGAGCTGTGGGATGCTGCCGTCGCATACAACGAAGCCCTCTCTCATGGAGAGGGACGCTTCAACCTAAGCGACGAGGAGCGTGAGGAGTACGGGAGCATCCTAGATGTCACCGGTACGGGAATCATGGGCTATATCAAGATTCCCAGGATAGGGGTGAACCTGCCCATCTATCACGGTATCGATGACACCATCCTGCAAGTTGCCATAGGACACATTCCGGGCTCCTCGCTTCCTGTTGGTGGGGAGGGCACGCACACCGTGATCTCTGGCCACCGCGGACTTCCGTCGGCGCGTTTGTTTACAGATATAGACCAACTCGAGGAGGGTGACCTGTTCACGTTGCACGTGGTGGATCAGACGTTGACCTACCAGGTGGACCAGATCAGGACTGTCCTACCCGACCAGCTGGAAGACCTTGCAATTGACGACGGACAGGACTACTGCACGCTCGTTACATGCACTCCCTATGGGGTCAATACCCACCGGCTGCTCGTACGTGGGCATAGGGTGCCCAATGAGTCGGTCACGGACGTCACCGCTGACGCAGAGCGCATTGGCCCGCTGCTCGTCGCCACGGTATTTTCGGTAGCGGTGCTCGGGGTGGTCTTGGTCGTGGGCCTCGTACGGAACCGGTCGCTTGCGCGGGGTACTCGGAGCGCGGGGCGGGCAGATAGGAAAGGAAGGGCAGAAAGTTGAAGGACGACATCATGCGCAGGCACGAGGTGCGTGGGCTTCGTGCGCTTGCCCTTCTATTTTTGGCCTGTGTTGTGGGGCTCTTGCTGCCTGCGCGGACATATGCGGCTGGGGTGGTCGATACCGATGCGTCATGCACCATCACGCTGAGCGATTGCAAGGCGGAAGGACAGAGGTTCACGGCGTATCGCGTGGCGTCCATGGGTGCCGACGGCAAGCTTTCTGCGGTTCCCGCATTGGCAGGGGCAGTCTCTGCATCAGGTTATGACCCCGCAGACCTCACGGACGAGACAAGCGCAGCAACTCTGGAGGCCATTGCCCAGACATATAGCGGCTATGTTGTCGCTGGCGCATCTGGCTTCGAGAGCACAAGTGCGGTGGCGGCGTCCGGCAGTGCCAGCTTGACCGGCCTGAAGCCGGGCATGTATCTCATCACTGCTGACACCACGACAGTTGACGGAACGACGTATATCTCGAAACCGTACCTGATAAGCGTTCCGGCAATGAAAGCGGATGGCACTTATGCATACGCGCGCACCGTCAGAGCTGACAAGGTGGACAAGGTGTCAGTTGAGCACTTCGAGAATAAGGTAATAAAGCTGTGGAAGGGAGACTCCCGCGGAACGCGTCCGTCATCAGTCACTGTCCAAATCTTCGATGGAACACGTCTCTATAACACCGTGGAGCTCAATTCCAGCAACGACTGGTCCTACGCCTGGGAGGGCAAGGGCGATTGGTCCGTTCGCGAGGTCACCGATACGCTTGGCGGGTACACCTGCTCCATCAGCTCCTCGGCAACGGTATCACGCAGTGATGATGGGCCCGTCAGAACGTCGACCTTCATGGTCACTAACAGCCACACGCCAACCACGCCCAAGGGTCCGGGCAGGCTTCCCAAGACGGGAGACCCGCTCAACCTCCCCTTGGTCGGGGGGATTCTGCTCGTTGGCCTGACCTGCATCGTTGTGGGTGTGTACAAGAGGCGTGATGGGGATGGTTCCTAATATGGCGCCTGTTCGGAGGGCTGGTGGCCGCCACATTCCCTGGACGCGCGTTGGGGTCACTTTGCTGGCCCTGGCAGGAGCCGTGCTAGCCGCGTCGTTCATGGCAAGGCAGGCCGGGGCACGGAAGAGCGCAGAACTATGCTCTGGCATCCTGAGTGAGCTTGAAAAGCCAGGTGGGGGTGACGCATCCGGGACAGTCACGGGAAAGGATCAGGACCACGAGCTGCCCGCCCGGGAGTTGCTGGGAATGGATGTCATCGGGCGACTGTCTGCGAGGGCTGTAGGGCTTGACGTGCCAGTGGGTGCGGTGGGAAGCGACGCGAGTCTCGTGCCATGCCAGGTCGGCAGTCGTGATGGAGAGCTGGTCGTTTGCGGGTCCTCCTATCAAGGTGGCATTGGGCGAATAGGTGGTCTCGGCGATGGTGATGCGGTTACCTTTACCGGGGTAGATGGTCTTGTTAGGACGTACGAGGTGGCAAGCTCGGGCACGACGAAGTCTGACTTTGACGACGACTTCGACTTGCTCGTGTACTACGAGGGTGCGTTTGGCGAGAGGCATTGGGTGGGCTGCTCCGAGACCTCTTAGCGAGGGAGAAGTCTCGGAGAAATCCACGCGGTGGAGCCAGTTGGATGGGTTGGAGCTGACTATGAGCACGCTACTAGACAACGTGACGACCATGCTAAGGGACAATCGTGGGCGTCGTGCATGGCGCTGGGTCGTCGGGGTGATGGCGTCCGTTGTCGTTGCCGTTTCCTGCTTCATGCTCATGAACCCCGCGATGGCTCTGACGGGTGGCACGACCCTTTCGTCCGCCATCACAAAGGACTCCGCGCTCTTCTTCAGGGATCACGGCGAGGGCGAGGATGCATGGGTCAAGACGGACGGGTCGGATGCGCTGGACGGGAACTCCGACCTCAGGCTGCGCCTTGCTTTCGAGTTGCCGGAGGGCGCCCTCAAGGATGGTGCCGCGCTCCAGTACAAGCTGCCTGACAACGTGTCGCTTGATACGAGTTCTGCGGCATATGACAAGATTCCCGTCTATGCAGCGGATACCGTCTCGAAGGGGGACGAGACGGATGCGGTTGTCATCGGCTCTGCAAACGTGAAAGACGGCGTTCTGACGATAGAGTTCGACGCCGCGAGTGTCACCAAGAACGTCGGAAGGGACGCGACCGATGCGGAGGCTGCTGTTACCGCAGCGAGGCTGGGTGCCTTCGTGGACCTCGACTTTGGCTTCAGCGCGCTCAGGACAGATGCGGACGGACTTGCGCACGTGCGGCTCAACGACGTCGTCTCTCTTGACGTCAAGAAGGCATCTGTCCCCACCGCGCAGCTCGACCAGGTGGTAGGGGCGGGGGCTGCAAGTGACGTCGCGCCCTCAGTTGCAGACAACGGGATTGGTGGCGACTCCGATTCCGCGACATCGGCGCCCAGCCGCGTGACCAAGGCACCCCGCCGAGACTCCGGCAACGGTCTCGGCACGGACCTCACCCCGTACATCACGGGGGACACGAGGGTCGAGAAGCTCGTGAACGGCACCTGGACGCCCGCCACCCAGTTCAGTGACGGTGACAGCGTGAGGGTGGCGCTGAGCTACAACATCCCGGCCGGCGTGGTGACCGAGACGAACCGAACGATCAGCTACCAGCTGCCCAATGGGCTGAAGCCCGACTCCGTCCAGAACGGCCGCGTCACCTCTGGCGGCAAGGAGGTCGGCGACTACGCCATCGACACCGACGGCAAGGTAACCATCATGTACGACCAGGCCTTCGCTCAGGGCGGTGGCGCCGTCCAGGGCACCCTCAACTTCCACGGGATGGTCTCAAATACGAGCGGCGGGTCGTCCGGCACCATCAACTTTGGTGGCGCGAGCACTCCCATCACCGTCGTCACGCCCGTGCAGGACTCCCACGACATCACCACCAAGAAGACGGGCTCCTTCGCCAATAACGACCGCACCAAGGCGAGTTACACGGTCACCGTCACCACCAACAAGGGCACAGGTGAGCCCGTCTCCGTCACGGACAAGTGGGACAAGTACAACAGCACGTCAGGCGTCACCTACTCCTACGACCAGAGCTCGCTCAAGGTCGTGAAGGTCGACGCGAACGGTGGGGAGACCACGCTGGTCCAGGGCTCCTGGAACCCATACAACTACAACGTGACGTGGACGGGTGGGAGTGACCCACAGTTCACGGTCTCCAACCTGCCGGCACTGGGCGCCGGCGAGAAGTACGTCATCACCTATGCGACCGACATCGGCGGTGCCACGAGCGAGGCGGGAAAGGTCGCCAACTCCGCGGGCTCCACGAGCGGCCCACACAACTCTTGGGACTGGCACAGCATTGAGTGGACCAAGGACATCAGAAAATACGCCACCACGTACGACAAGAATACTGGCAAGGTACTGTGGCGCATCAAGGTGAACCCCAACCACAAGGACATTTCGGGATGGCGTGTTGTCGACAGCCTTCCGTATCCTATGACGGGCGGATTTAAGGTTTGGAGCGAGGAAAGCGACTACACGGCCGAGGGCGGAGGGGCCGGAGGCACATACATCGACTTCACCTTCCCGTCCAACCTGACCGACGCGCAGAAGACGGCAAGCTACTACATCGGCTTCTGGGCGGACGTGCCGTCCACTGACGGCGAGACAAGCAACACGGCGTACCTGTACCCGCCCGACGGCAAGAACCAGAGCGACACGGGCATCGTGGACATCCAGCACCGCACCTGGGACGTGAGCAAGTCCTTTGGGGGCGAGACTGAGAAGGACGGCGGCCTCTACCGCAACACGTGGAGCACCAACGTGACGGTTCCCGAGGGGAGCCTCTCGACGTTCGAGTACGTGGACACCATCGAGAACGCCCAGGACGGCGATGGCAGCGACCTGGGGCCTGACAGCCACTACGCCCTTGCCGCCGACCTGGAGGCGAGTCTGGTGGACCATCTCTCCCTGAACGTGGACGGCTACAACTCCTACCTGTACAAGGGCGCCGGCCAGAAGACCTACTGGAACTCCTACTACGAGAGCGAGCGCGAATACACCGACAAGCTGAAGATATCCGTCACCTACTACGACGCGAATGGTAGTGAGGTCCCCGCCACCGATACCACGACGCATGTCAAGCGCTTCAAGGTGACGGTCACGCCTGCTGTCGGTCAGAGCATCGAGGCCCAAAACCTCAAGATTGACAACTATGTCACCTATACCGACGCGTCGGGTGCGGCGGAGGGTTCGACTTGGGCCATCAAGAACAAGGGCGAGTGCCAGGGCAAGGTCTCCGAGGCCACGCACGAGCACAAGACGCCGAAGAAGTTCGACAAACAGGTCTACACGGGGCACAAGACGGCGAGCGGGACCGACGCGTACGCCAGCGGGGATGCGAACGTGGACTATGACGACGTGAACGGCATCCTCACCTACCGGCTCCTGCTCAACACCACCAAGGCGGATGAGGGGAATATCGTCATCAACGATGACCTGCCGTCCGGCCAGACGCTCGACGAGAGTTCCATTAAGGCGGTCTTCAGGGATAGTGCCGACGGTGGTGGCGAATACTCGGATAACGGCGGATGGGGTGACCAGAAGAGCGACCTCAACGGCAACCAGAAGCTTTCATACACGACGTCGACAAACGCCGATGGCACCACCCACCTCCAGATAAAGATTCCCAACTACAAGTACTTCAACTCCAGGACGCTGATAGCGGTGACCTACAAGGTCTCCATCGCCGGCGACCCGACATGGGCTGACCCCAAGAACGCCAGCAAGACCTACACCAACTCGGCAGACTGGAATGGGCACTACTCCACGACCAACACCAAGGTCACGCACGATGTGAAGAACATCAGCAAGACGGGCGAGCAGCTGGACAAGGACGGCAATCCCGTCAAGACCGATGCTGCCGGCAACCCAACGGTCGCACCTTCGGGCACCATCAGGTACTACGTTGACATCAATCCCAAGGCGGATGACCTTGACCCCAGCTCTGACACGCTGGAGCTCACCGACCAGCTGAGCAACGCCGGAAGCTACAACCCCGTGCTGGACATCTCGAAGGTCAAGCTCTATGCGTACGACAGCTCGGCAGAGCACCATCTGGGGGCAGAGATTGACAGCAGCCGCTATACCCTGCAGTACGACGTTGCCACCAGCAAGATAACGGTGTCTGTCCCCGACAGCCTCGCCTGCGTGCTCACGTATGAGTACACCCTCGATCAGACCTTTGGCGGCAACACGAAGATCGACAACAAAGCGTCGCTCAACGGCAAGTGGTCGGCCGAGCAGAATACGGTGCTGAAAGAGTCCAGCTCCTCTGCCACGGCCGTGAAGAAGGCAATAAGCATCTACAAGGTCGACAGCGACAACTATAAGAAGGTTCTACCAGGCACTGAGTTCAAGCTGGAGTACTGGCAGAATGGGGGCTGGGTAACCAAGGACGAAACCCTGACAGTCGATCAGGATGGCAAGATCAGGTGGGACCTCGCGGTTGCGCAGCCGCCACTCACGACCAACACGCTCTATCGCCTTTCGGAGACAAAGGCGCTGCCCGGTTACAAGCTCGACACCACGCCCCACTACTTCATCTGGATGGACAACGGCAATAACGCCAACTCCTCGTACAATGCTTCCGGCGCGGCCAGTGCTAACGTGCAGCAGAGTCAGGTGACGATCTTCAGGAACGTTGGCGGCATCATGTACATCCCCAACACCTACACACGTGTCACTGCCAAAAAGGTGTGGGCAAACGTGAGTGGTGCACCGGTAAGCGCGCCGGAGGGTGCGAGCGTGCAGGTCCAGCTCTATCGGCAGATACAGACTGCAGATCCTAGCGACAGCTGCACGATCAACATCGTAAGTAAGGGCAACGAGACGAATCCGGGCTATAAGCCGGAGACGCACCTCCAGGAGACCGTCAAGAAGGGCACTTCTGTCACGCTTGGTATGGGGAATGTCTGGAATGGCATGACCCTTGACGTGTACGTCAACGGTGCGCTCGCAAGGTCCGTGACCGTTGATTCAAACGGCCGCATCGATCCGCCCATTGTGATTGATAACATCACGAGTGACACTGAGGTGGTGGTCCAGAATACGCATGACGAGAACAATCCCGTGGCGAAGATAGCCGATTACACGAAGCCCAACAACACCCTCACCAACAAAGAGGCGGTAGGAAGTCCTATTACGCTCAACACCAACAACCAATGGACTCACGACTGGGATGGCCTCGATTCAAACGACTCCGCAGGTCATCCCTACTACTACACCATTGAGGAGGTTGGTGCACCCAACGGCTACACTGTCTCGTACTCCAATAACGGTGGCATCAAGACTGGCACCATCACGGTGACGAACTCCTCGTCTGGCTTCGTGCTTCCCAAGACTGGTGGGGTGGGGACGACGGCGGTGAGGCTCATCGGTGCGTCCGTGGCAGCTCTTGCGCTCATCGGGCTTGTCCTTGTTGGCACCCGTCGGAAGCTGGCTGCTAAATAGTTGCGCTTTCCTTCGAAGACTTTGCGCGCGGCTCCGTTGGACGCCCTTGGCCAACGGAGCCGCGGCCCGAAAGATGGCCGTCATCTCTCACCCGCAGTTCCAAGGTTCGCCCTGTCATGGATACGCCCGAGGCAGTGGTAGACAAAGCGCCAGCTAGAAGCTCCAAAAACTTCTGCGAAGAGATTGTGAAAGGCGCTCCGGGCATGTAAACTTATCAAGCTGCCGATTTTGTGGGGGAGTTCTGTCCATAGCGCACAGGACAAAACCGCAGCTGAGGTGGCAGACGACAGCTGTGGTCCGCTGGGGAAGTGGCGCCGGATGCGCCATGAGGGGGCTTGCCCCCACAGGTCCCATGACCACCGAGGGTAAGGAAAGAGCATGGTCAGCACGATTCTTGGCCGCAAGATCGGGATGACTCAGGTGTGGGATGAAGACGACAACGTCGTCCCCGTCACCGTCATCCTGGCAGGCCCCTGCACCGTCTCGCAGGTGAAGACGAAGGCGACCGACGGCTACGATGCCGTCCAGATCGGCTTCGGAGACATCACGCCCAAGCACGTCAACAAGCCCATGGCCGGCCACTTCAAGGCCCATGGCGTGGAGCCCATGCGCTACCTGCGCGAGGTCCGCGTCGAGAACGGCGAGGAGCACAGCTGCGGCGACCTGGTCACCGTCGCTGACTTCGCCGACGTCAAGGCGGTCGACGTCATCGGCACCTCCAAGGGCAAGGGCTTCCAGGGCACCATCAAGCGCTGGAACTTCTCTCGTGGCCCCATGGCCCACGGCTCGCGCAACCAGCGCAAGCCCGGCTCCATCGGCCAGTGCGCCTACCCCGCGCGCGTCCGCAAGGGGCTGCACATGGCCGGCCACATGGGCAACGAGCGCGTGACCGTCAAGAACCTCAAGCTCGTCCGCGTCGACGCCGAGCAGAACCTCCTGCTGGTCAAGGGCGCCATCCCGGGCGGCAAGAACGGTCTCGTCCAGGTCCGCATGGCCTAAAGGGCCGAACGCAGAAAAGCCCTAAGGCTAACAAGGAGGACAAATGTCCAGCATTGAAGTCAAGAACGTTGAGGGGAAGGCGGCCGGCACGGTCGAGCTCTCCGACAACGTGTTCGGCATCGAGCCGAACATCCCCGTGATGCACCAGGTCGTGGTGGCCTACGAGGCGTCCCTGCGCCAGGGCACCCACTCCACCAAGAACCGCTCCGCCGTCTCCGGCGGTGGCGTCAAGCCCTTCCGCCAGAAGGGCACCGGCCGCGCCCGTCAGGGCACCATCCGCGCCCCGCAGTTCACCGGCGGCGGCGTCGTCTTCGGGCCCAACCCCCACTCCCACGCCCTGCGTGCGAACAACAAGGAGAAGAAGCTTGCCATGCGCTCCGCGCTCTCCAGCAAGCTCGCCGACTCCGAGCTGTTCGTGATCGACGAGCTCTCCCTTGAGCCCAAGACCAAGCAGGCCAAGGCCGTCCTCGTCGCCCTGGGCCTCGAGGGCAAGCGCGTCACCATCGTCGTTCCCGACGATGACGTCAACACCTACCTGGCCTTCCGCAACCTGCCCAAGGTCACCATCATCGCCTCCTGCGAGGCCAACACCCGCAACCTGCTCGACAACGCGGCCCTCGTGATGTCCACTGCGGTTGCCAAGCAGCTCGAGGAGGTGCTCGCGTAATGAACTCTGCCTACGAGGTCATCATCCGCCCGGTCGTCTCCGAGCGTTCCTTCGACCTGATGTCGAACAACAAGTACACCTTCGAGGTCGCCCGCAAAGCTCCCAAGGAGGAGATCAGGGCCGCCGTCGAGAAGCTCTTCGGCGTTCACGTCCTCAAGGTGAACACGCTTTGGGTCCGTCCCAAGAACAAGCGCGTCCGCTATGTCACCGGCAAGACCCGCACCTGGAAGAAGGCGGTCGTCACCATCGCCGATGGTGAGCAGATCGAGATCTTCTCCAACCAGCAGGCCGCTGCCGAGGAGTAGGTAATCCGCCCGCGCCTCCCCAGGGAGGCCGGGCTGTCATGCCGCGCAGAATGGATACGCGCGGTACCGTGGTAATCCGGTGTCGCCCCCTTATTCCCGAGAGGGTCGGCCAACGGAAAGAAAGGGAAAGCAATGGCAGTCAAGCACCTCAAGCCCACGAGCGCAGGCAGGCGCTGGCAGACGATCTCTGACTTCAAGGAGATCACCGCCACCAAGCCCGAGAAGTCCCTTCTCGAGCCCCTGCCCAAGAAGGCAGGCCGCAACAACAACGGCCGCATCACCACCCGTCACCAGGGCGGCGGCAACAAGCGCCTATACCGCAGGATTGACTTCAAGCGTCGCATGGACGACGTGCCGGCCAAGGTCGCCACGATCGAGTACGACCCCAACCGCTCCTCTCGCATCGCCCTGCTCCACTACGTGAACGGCGCCAAGGCCTACATCCTGGCTCCCGAGGGCCTTCACGTGGGCGACGTGGTCCTCTCCGGCGAGAAGGACGTCGACATCAAGCCCGGCAACTGCATGCCCCTCTCGCAGATTCCCGTCGGCACCCTGGTCCACGCCGTCGAGTTCCAGCCCGGCAAGGGCGCCGCGATGGCCCGCGCCGCCGGCACCTCCGTGCAGCTGATGGGCAAGGACAACGGCTACGCCGTCCTCCGCATGCCCTCCTCCGAGCTCCGTCGCGTGCTCCTCACCTGCCGCGCCACCATCGGCGAGGTCGGCAACGCCGAGCACGGCAACATCGTCATCGGCAAGGCCGGCCGCCAGCGCTGGCGTGGCGTCCGTCCCACCGTCCGCGGCACGGTCATGAACCCCGTCGACCACCCGCACGGCGGCGGCGAGGGCAAGAACCACACCTCCGGACGTCCCTCCGTCACCCCCTGGGGCAAGCCGACCAAGGGCAAGAAGACGCGCGACCCGAAGAAGGCGTCGAACCGCCTCATCATCCGTCGTCGTCGCTCGAAGTAGTCGGAACACGAGTATTAGGAGATCCCAAGAATGAGCAGAAGTCTCAAGAAGGGCCCGTTTGTGGAGACTCGCCTCCTTGCGCGTGTCACCGCTATGAACGAGGCTGGCAAGAAGGAGGTCGTGAAGACCTGGTCGCGCTCCTCCACCATCTTCCCCGAGATGGTCGGGCACACGATCGCCGTCCACGACGGCCGCAAGCACGTCCCCGTGTACATCACCGAGTCCATGGTTGGTCACAAGCTGGGCGAGTTCTCGCCCACCCGCACCTTCCGCGGCCACAAGGCTTAACAGGGGGCATGAAGAACAATGGCTAAGAACAACGCTGCAAACGAGGTCTCGGCTACTGCGAAGTACGTCCGCATGGCCCCTCGCAAGGTCCGCATGATCGTCGACCAGGTGCGCGGCAAGTCCGTGGAGAAGGCCCTCGAGACCCTCCAGTTCAGCACCCGCGCCGCCGCCGAGCCGGTCGCCAAGGTCCTGCGCTCCGCCGTCGCCAACGCCGAGAACAACAACGGCATGCGCGCCGACGGCCTCGTGGTCAAGTACGCCTACGTCGACGAGGGCCCCACGCTCAAGCGCATCCGTCCTCGCGCCAAGGGCTCCGCATCCCGCATCAACAAGCGCACGAGCCACATCACCGTCGTCGTCGCACCTGGAAAGGAGGCGTAGGGAAAGCATGGGACAGAAGGTTCAGCCTACCGGCTTCCGCCTCGGCATCACCGAGGAGTGGCGTTCCCGTTGGTACGCCGATAAGAAGGACTACGCCAAGAGCCTTGGCAACGACCTCGAGATTCGCAAGTTCCTCGAGAAGCGTCTTGCCTCTGCCGCCCTCGCCCGCGTCGACATCGAGCGCGCCGGCGACAAGGTGAAGGTCATCATCTACTCCGCCCGCCCCGGCATCGTCATCGGCAAGAAGGGCGCCGAGATCGACGCCCTCCGCGGCGAGCTCGAGAAGATCGCCGGCGTGACCAAGGGCAACATCAACGTCGACGTCATCGAGATCAAGCGTCCCGAGCTCGACGCCCAGCTGGTCGCCCAGTCCATTGCCGAGCAGCTCGAGGGCCGCATCGCCTTCCGCCGCGCCATGCGCAAGGCGGTCCAGTCCGCCCGCAAGGCCGGCGCCAAGGGCATCCGCATCCAGTGCTCCGGTCGCCTGAACGGCGCCGAGATGGGCCGCCGCGAGTGGTACCGCGAGGGCCGCGTGCCCCTGCACACCCTGCGCGCCAAGATCGCCTTCGGCGAGTCGACCGCCCGCACCACCATGGGCGCCTGTGGCGTCAAGGTCTGGATTTACCTCGGCGAGCAGCTCCCCGGCCAGCCTGCGCTCAACCCCGCGCTCGAGGGCAGCAGCCGTCCTCGCCGTTCGCGTAACGAGAGGAGGGGCCGCTAATGCTCGCACCCAAGCGCGTTCTGCACCGCAAGGTCCAGCGTGGCTCCATGAAGGGGCAGGCCAAGGGCAACACCAAGCTCTACTTTGGCGAGTGGGGCCTGCAGGCCCTCGAGGCCCACTGGATCACCAACCGACAGATCGAGGCCGCTCGTATCGCCATGACGCGCCAGATGAAGCGTGGCGGCAAGGTCTGGATCACCATCTTCCCCGACAAGCCCATCACCAAGAAGCCCGCCGAGACCCGCATGGGCTCCGGCAAGGGCAACCCCGAGGAGTGGGTGGCCGTCGTCAAGCCCGGCCGCATCATGTTCGAGATCGCCGGCGTCGAGGAGTCCGTCGCCAAGGAGGCCCTGCGCCTCGCCCAGCACAAGCTCCCCATCAAGACCAAGATCATCGCCCGCGCCGACCAGGACGGGGAGGCCAAGTAAATGAAGTACAAGGACATCCGTGAGCTCAGTGACGAGGAGCTTGCCCAGAAGCTCGAGGACGGCAGGGCCGAGCTCTTCAACCTCCGCTTCCAGATGGCGACCAGCCAGCTGGACAACACCGCTCGCGTCACCACGGTCAAGCGCGACATCGCCCGCGTCCAGACCGAGATCCGCGCACGCCAGATCGCAGCGGAAAACGCCGCTGCGCAGAACTAGATCGCAGGAGAAACAGGAAATGGCAGATACCGAAAGCAGGAACGCGCGCAAGGTCCGCACCGGTGAGGTCATCTCGATCTCCGGCGACAAGACCGTCACCGTTCAGGTCACGTACCGCAAGCACCACCCCAAGTACGGCAAGATGATGACGATCCACAAGAAGCTCCACGCCCACGACGAGAAGAACGAGTGTGGCCTGGGCGACACCGTCACTGTCATGGAGACCCGTCCCATGTCCAAGACCAAGCGCTGGCGCGTGACCCAGATCGTCGAGCGCGCCAAGTAACGACCTATACAACCCATTCCCAGCCATGTGCGGCGCACGCGAGGCCGCACCTCTGGCAGGGGTGAGCGTTCGGAGGAACAAGCAATGATTCAGATGGAGACCATGCTCAACGTCGCTGACAACAGCGGCGCCAAGCGTGTGAAGTGCATCAAGGTACTTGGTGGCTCCAAGCGTCGTTACGCCGGCCTTGCAGACGTCATCATGTGCGCCGTCCAGGAGGCCACCCCTGGCGGATCCGTCAAGAAGGGTGACGTCGTCCGCTGCGTCGTCGTGCGCACGGTCAAGGAGACCCGCCGCAAGGACGGCAGCTACATCAAGTTCGACCAGAACGCCTGCGTCCTGGTCAACAAGGACGGCGAGCCCAAGGGCACCCGTATCTTCGGGCCCGTCGCACGCGAGCTGCGCGACCACAAGTACATGAAGATCGTCTCGCTCGCGCCTGAGACGCTGTAGGGAGTGAGTGGCAGATGGCAAAGATGAAGATCAAGAAGGGCGACCAGGTCGAGGTCCTGTCCGGCAAGGACAAGGGCAAGCGCGGCGAGGTCATCAAGGCCATGCCCGCCGAGGGCAAGGTCGTCGTCCGTGGCGTCGCCATGGTCAAGAAGGCCCAGCGTCCGACCCAGCAGGGCCAGCAGGGCGGCATCGTGGAGAGGGAGGCGGCCATCGACGTCTCCAACGTCGCGATCGTCGACCCCCAGACCGACAAGCCCACCCGCGTCGGCTATCGCTTCAACGAGGACGGCAAGAAGGTCCGCTTCGCCAAGAAGTCTGGTGTCGAGCTCTAGGGAGCGAGTCACCGCCAGTGCGAACGTCGGGTCCCCCATCCGCCAGGGTGGGGGACTTTTTGAAGTCATTCTCGTCCGGAGGCGCTCGTTTGCTTGTGTTTTCCCGCCGGCTGATGCCGAGAAGTACAAGCAAATTCGGGTCACGGGGCGTTTTTGCTTCGAACCGTCGATTTGCTTGCATTTCTGACTTAGAGAAGTGCAAGCAATTTGATGCGTCAGAGCCGTCCTCGTCCAAAATGGGCAATTTCCTTGTGTTCAGGAAGCCGAGAAGTACAAGCAAACTGAGGCAGCGGCGCCATTCTCGCCCGGAAGCTCCGTTTGTCGGTGGTTTGGAAGACGAGAAGTGCCGACAATCGTTGAAGTTCGGTCCGACTTCACCCCGAGGTGGCTGATCGTCGGTGGTTCCACGGGAGAAAAGTACCGACAAGCGAGAGGCCGCGCAGCGGGCTTGCAGGGCTCCTGGTGGCGGGGTCCCGGTGCCCGTCCTCCCCTAGGCTTGGGGTGGGGGCACAATCACGTCGTAGCGGACGGCCTTGCCAACGACGCTGTGGCTGGGCTTCCTTCCTGCAAGGAAAGGGCCCTTGGGCGGCCGCTTGATGACGACCTTTCTGGGACGCGCCGCCAAGGCCGCCGCAAGCAGCTCGTCCTCGTCCGAAGCCGGCGCCTCGATCCGATGGATGAGCTGGAACTTCTTCTTCACCAGGGCGCTCTTCTGCCGGGCGGGGAACATGGGGTCCAGGAAGACCACGTCTGGACGAGCGCCACCCTCGTTGAGGACCCGTAGCGCGACCATGCTGTCGTCCTCATGCAGGTGCATGCGCGCCACGAGGTGCGCGAGCTCGCCCTGCGACTCCGCGCGGAGCAGCGCGTCCCGTAGTAGCTCGCAGATCACCGGGTCACGCTCGTAGAGGTCGACCTCGAACCCGGCTGCAGCCAGGAGGAGAGAGTCCTCTCCCAGGCCGGCGGTGGCGTCGACGGCGCACGGGCGCTCGACGCCCTTGACCCGCGCCGCCTTGACCAGCAGCTCCCGCGCCAGGGCGTGAGGCCTGAGGCGCGGGATGAGCCGGGCGAAGTCTCCTCGCATCCTCATGTCCTCCCCGCAGAGCCAGAGGCCTGACTCGTCCATGAGCAGGCTGGGACCAGAATCCCCATCCTCTGGTGTGCCAGCCAGTAGCTCGGACCCCAGGCGAGAGGCGACCTCCTCTGCGGCCGTGCGACAGGACTCGGACGCAAAGTGGACGAGAGGCGCGGACGACGACGGCTTGGCCGGCGATGATGCCGCTTGCATGGGCATGGCGGGAGTGGGCAACGGGCCGGAGAGGGCGCGTGCTCCGCCTGCCGGTCGCTGTCCGCCTCGTGGCATCATCCGTCCCCAGTCCCTAGGCTAGCTGCGCCAAGCGCAGGGCAAGGGCCACACTGCCCACGTTGTAGCCCCCCACCGCATAGAGCCCGCGGAAGACGACGTCGCCGTCCGTTGCGCCTGCCGCCTCGCCCTCACCGGCCTTGTCGCACGGCTGCACCAGGAGCATGAGAGGCAGCTTCTCCGGGTTGGCGTACATGCGGCGCGCGAGGCGTTCGGGCAGCTCGTCGAAGTCGTCGAAGAGCACCAGCGCGGACCCCAGCGCGTCGAGGGCGCGCATGAGCGTGGGGTCGTCGTAGGCCTTCGGGCTCCGGCACACGAGGAGCAGGCCCAGCCCCGCCTCCCGCACCTGGTCCGCCTGCTCGCGCAGCTCGTTGAGCAGGTGCTCGGTGGGCTCCTCCGACTCCTCCAGGAAGGCGATGATGCCCCCGTTCGTGCCGCTGCGCCGCAGCGCGTTGCTTGCGCGGGCGGCAGATCCGTCCGCGGCATGCAGCTCGAGCTCGGGCAGGGGAATGTCCTGCAGCATGTCGGAGGCCTTGGGCACGCGTGTACGCAGCGGCAGCTCGAGCTCCCCCTCGCCTTCCACAAGACGAAAGATCGCCTCGGAGGCCTGCTGGCTCCCGTTGGGGAGCCGGGTGGTGCTCACCAGGCGCCAGGTCCCCAGCGGCAGCTCGAGCGCCAGGCCGTCCTCGTCCGCGTTCGCACCCCAAAGCTCGAGCGAGGGGAAGCCCACGGACCCCTGTCCCCCTCGCTCGGTGTAGGCCTGGAGCCTCCCCAGGGTCCAGTCGACGAAACAGGACTTGGTTCCCCTGGCGGCACGTAGGCGCACCCTGCGGGACTTGGGGCGAGGGGGCTCCTGCACAGGCACGAAGCGACCGCCCTCGAAGAGCTCGGGCGCGAGCGACTCGGGGTTGACGCGCGCCGGGTGGCCCAGACAGCGGCAGAGGGCAACGAAGAGGGCGGCGCGCGTGACGGGGGAGGCGTGGCGGCCGCGCAGGGCGCCGACGGGGCCTCCCGCGAGCTTAGCGAGGTCCTGCCTCTCGTCGAAGCGCACGTTGCGCTCGAGCCAGTCCCAGGCGGCGCGCGGGTCGTCCCACATGGCCTCGAGCTCGCCTGAGTCAAGCTCGCTTTGGAGCCAGCCGCGCAGGGGGCCGCGCCAGGCCGTCAGGTGTTCGAGGCTCACGCGCGGGCAGAGCACGTAGCGCTCGTAGACGCGCTGTGCCTCGTCAGGTTCGATGCCCTGCTCCGCCAGCAGTCCCAGCGTGCGCCCGTGGACGGCGCGGGCGCCCTGGAGCTGCTCCTCGAGCACGTCTGCCCTGAGGTCACGGAAGTCCTTGTCGGACAAGGTGGAGAGGAGCTCGAAACGGTCCGCCTCGAGCGGGCCCTTGGCCGCAGCCGCCACGTCGCCCGCCGAGGTGCTAGAGAGGAAGCGGGCGACCTCGCCGGCGTTGCCGAAGGCGAGGCGCATGAAACGCTCGATGCGCGCGTGGTCCTCCTGGTTGGCACGGGCCATGAGCCTGCTGGCGAGTCGTGCACCCTCGGCGAGGAAGCCCGCGACGCGCTCGCGACGCAACCCATCCGCCTCCGCCTTGCGCCCACGTCCGCGCTCGAGCTGCTCCGGCGTGGGGCGGCAGGAGGGGGCGGGGTGGTCCTCCGGCGCCCGCACGTCCACGTCATGCCAGGTCAAGACCTCCGCGCTGCCTACGGGCGAGGTCCACTGCCAGCTGCCGGCCTCGCGTCCGGGCGTAGGATCCGCCCCGGCCTGGCCCGCCCCAACGGGCTCGTCGCCGGCGCCCCTCTCGCCCAGGATGAAGTCGAGCTCGTGGAGCTCCGCCGTGTCGATGGTACGCCACGCCATGCGCCCGCCGCTCGTCACGCGCACGCGCAGGCCCCCCAGCCCCACGCTCACGCCAGCCTCGCCCGAGGCGTCGGTGACCAGGCAGGTCGCCGGGGCCCACTGGGCGGAGTTCAGGATCTCGAGGCAGACGGTCGCCCCCTCGACCGGATTGCCGCCCTCGTCCGCGACGTGCACCGCGAGTCGCACCGTCCTCGTGTAGGAGGGGGTCACGCCGATCAGGTGGGTGCAGCCGTTGCGCCCGGCGTCCTCGCCGCCCAGCTGGTCGAGGGCATAGTCGGAATAGACCGTCGTGCCCATCATGAGGGCGCGTCCCGCCGCGTTGGTGAACCACCCGCGGTCGAGCACCTCCTCGGGCTCGCAGGCGCCCAGGTAGTGCCAACCGCCGTCGGCGTAGGCCTCGACCCATGCATGGTTGTCGTCACAGTGCGCCCACCAGGGGGTGTAGATCTGGCGCGCGGGGATGCCCACGCTGCGCAGGGCGCTCACCAGGAAGGTCGACTCCTCCCCGCAGCGGCCGTCCCCGCTTGCCAGCATGGCGAGCGGCCCCAGGGTACGGCCGTCCGACGCCTGGTAGGTGGCCATCTGGGCACACCAGTAGTTGATCTCGAGCACGGCCTCACGCTCGTTGAGCCCCGTGACGCGCTCGTGCAGCTCACTCCAGAGCGGGGGGCGGCAGTCGGTGAGGGGCTCGTTGCTGACGCGGGGACAGAGCACGAAGTGCACGAAGAGGGGCTCGGGCAGCTCGCGGGTCCAGCCCAGGCCGCGCCGCAGCATGAGGGAGTGACGCACGTAGGAGACGAGGACTCCCGGCTCGACGTCGAGGACGTCGGAGAGGGGCAGCGTGCCGAAGAGGTAGCGCAGGAGGCAGGCCTCGTCCTCGTCGGCGCTGGCGTCCACGGTCGCGGTGGCACGGGCGCGGGTGACGTCGTCGAGCAGGGCGAGACGCCCCTCGAAGCGGTCGCGCGCGTAGTCCTGGAGTTCCTTGCCGAGCATGAGGCTCCTCTCGCCTGGGTGTGTCGGTGGCTTGTGGTTCGGCTTGTGGTTGCGAGGCCTTGGGTGGACGCGGCCCACGCGCCTTCGTCCCTTGCGTGGGCGGACATCCCGCGCCCTACTCGTCCAAAACGAGCTCCAGCACGGTGTCCAGCGGGTCGGGAAGCTCCGTCGCCGCACCGAGGTCCGCAAACGCGACGTCGGCGTAGTCGCTGTGGGTCCAGCTGGACGAGAGGGGCACCTCGCTGCCGTCCGCGAGTATCCTCACACTGCGGATGCTCGCCTTGGGCACGCCCAAAAGCGGCACGGGGCCCACGTGGGGCTCGTGCAGGTGCAGGTAGTAGTGGTTGCCCCTGCGCGTCATGCGTCCCTGGTCGAAGCGAGCAAGGTCGACGCCACCTCCTTCGGCGCTGCCGCAGCCATAGACGCTCGCGCCGTTCTCTCCCATCCAGCGGCCCAGCTCGCGCAGACGCTCCATCGACGCGCGGGGGATGCGTCCGCGCGCGTCGGGACCCACGTTGAGTATGAGGTTGCCGCCCTTCGACACACACTCCACGAGCGAGCGCACCAGCGTGCGCGGTGACTTCCAGTTGTCGTCGCGGGCGGTGTAGCCCCAGCTGTCGTTCATGGTCAGGCAGGACTCCCAGGCCAGGGGGCGACCCTCGGCGTCCGTGAGCCGCCAGGGCGGGATGATGCGCTCCGGCGTCACGAAGTCGCCGTGGTAGGGGGTGGGCGCGCATTCGGCAAGGGAGCCCATGCCCTCGCCGCTCACCTCGAGGCGGTTGTTCACGATCACGTCGGGCTGGAGCTCGCGCACCATGCGCATGAGCTCGGTGGCGCCCCAGCGCTCGCCGCGCATGTCGTCGTACGAGAAGTCGAACCACAGCAGGTCGAGCCTGCCGTAGTTGCTGCAGAGCTCCCTCACCTGGGCGTGCATGAAGCGCAGGTAGCGCCCCCAGTCGCGACCCTCGTTGCCGCATTCGGGATGGTTGCGCAGCGGTGCCTGGCGGTCGTCGTACTGCGGGAAGTCCGGGTGGTGCCAGTCTATGAGCGAGAAGTACAGCCCCACCCTCAGGCCCTCGGCGCGCACGGCCTCGACGAACTCGGCCACGACGTCGCGGCCGAGCGGTGCGTGCACGGAGCTGTAGTCGGTCTGTGCCGTGTCGAAGAGGCAGAAGCCGTCGTGGTGTTTTGCGGTCATGACCACGTAGCGCATGCCCGCCTCGCGCGCGGCGCGGGCCCAGGCGCGCGCGTCGAGCTCGCGAGGGTCAAACTCGTCGAAGTAGGGCCGGTAGGAGGCGTCGTCCATCTCCTCCGTGCTGCGCACCCACTCGCCGCGCGCGGGGATGGCGTAGAGGCCCCAGTGTATGAACATGCCGAATCGGTCGTGGAGCCACCATGCCATGCGCCTGTCGTAGCGCTCCCTGTCGAACTCGTACAACCGTGCTCCCCTCGTCGCGCGCATCATCACGCTTGGCAAAAACCTCTCCCCTCCGGCGGGTTGCCGTTGGGCGAACTGTTGCCAAGCGAAGCAGGTTCCGAGTATGAATCTATATGAGTCATGAGGGGGCAGTGCCGCATGGGTCCGTCGCCCAGAAGGCGAAAGTTCCCGGAGAGCGCGCAGAGGTTCGTCCCCCCTCGGTCATCTTGCACGGCCCCGCCTCGCGACCGCGGACGGGGACAGGTCAGGAGGGGCCCGTCCCGTCGGGGTGGGCCGGGCGCGTCGTCCACAAGGAGGAAGTCGCATGCTTCAGAATCACGAGGTTTCCGCTTCGGAGAAGGGAATGAGCCGTCGTTCGTTCCTGGGCTATGGCGCCATCGGCGCCGGCCTGCTGGGCGCTTCCCTTGCCGGCTGCGGCAAGAAGGGGAGCGATGCCACCACGCCCGTCGAGTCCGGCTCCGATACTGCCGCCGCGGAGGTCGACGCTGACGGCTTCGTTGTCAAGGCCACCAAGACCGACGGCAAGTCCGCGGACAACGACCTCGTGATCGCCATCGAGGGCACCATCCAGAACCTGCACCCCATGAACTGGTCGGACGGCAACTCCGGCAACGTCTGCTACTACATGTACGAGACCATGGTCGCCCACGACGAGGACTACAACTTCGTCCCCATGCTGGCCGAGAGCTGGGACGTCTCGGATGACGCCCTCACCTACACCTTCCGCCTGCGCAGCGGCGTCACCTTCAGTGACGGCACCCCCTTCGACTCCTCGGTCGTCGTCACCAACTACAACGAGGCGGTCAAGAAGGAGAACGGCTGGCGTCGTCGCCGTACCTTCGTGCAGACCCTGGACGACGGGAGCGAGAACTACCGCGTGGCCAAGGTCGAGGCGCCCGACGCCAACACCGTGGTCTTCACCCTGTCCGCGCCTTACTCGCCGTTCATGAACAGCATCTCGCAGTTCTACCTCATCAACCCCAGCGCCGCCGTGGACCCCAACTACAACTACCTGGCACAGTCTGCCGGCACCGGTGCCTTCACGCTCAAGGAGTGGGTCAACGGCGACCACACCACCATGGTGCCCAACCCCAGCTATTGGGGAGAGAAGCCCACGGTCGACTCCGTGACCTTCCGCGAGGTGCCCGAGGCGGGCGCGCGCATCGCCATGCTCCAGACCGGCGAGGCCGACTTCGTGTATCCCACCCCGTCCGACCAGATTGCCACCATCAAGGGCGCGGGCGACATCAACCTCAAGGCGCAGAAGTCAACCACCATGCGCTACGTCACGCTCAACACCAACGTGAAGGAGCTCTCTGACGTGCGCGTGCGCCAGGCCATGAACTACGCCTTCGACCAGAAGGCGTACGCCGAGGTCCTCTATTCCGGCTTCGCGAACCCCGCGACCTCCGTCCTGCCCGAGAAGCTCCACTCCTACGAGGCGCAGACGCCCTACGACGTGGACCTCGACAAGGCCAAGTCCCTCCTCAAGGAGGCCGGCTACCCCGACGGCTTCAAGCTCACCCTCTGGGGCGACAACTCCACGCAGGAGACCAAGGGCATGACCTTCGTCATGCAGCAGATGGCCCAGATTGGCATCACCGTGGACGTCCAGCCCATGGAGCCCGCCACCGTGGCCGACAAGACGGCCCTCCCCGCCGACGAGACCGAGCTCCAGATGTGGTACGTCAACTGGTCCCAGAACGACGCCGACGGCTTCCTGCGCTCGCTGCTCTCCAGCGGCATGGTGCCCCCCACGGGCTACAACACCGCCTTCTGGAAGGACGACGAGTTCGACGCCAACCTGGAGAAGGGCAACGCCGCACCGACCCAGGACGAGCAGGACAAGTACTATCGCGAGTGCCAGAAGATTGCCTGGGAGAACTGCCCCTGGCTCTTCCTTGCCACGGACGACTCGCTCTTCTCGTACAAGGAGTACCTCAAGGGCGTCCGCATGATCCCCATGGGCATCGACGCCACCCACGCGACGCTCGAGCGTTAGCGCGGGCGCGGGGCCGGGCGCGTCCCGGCTCACACGTCAGGAAACGGATTGGGCTTGCCGGCCCCCGAAGGCCGGCAAGCCCTTTTGGAGCAAATGAGGAGGCGGAAGATGGGGCGCTACTTCCTGAAGCGCATGCTTTCGATGATCCCCCTGTTCTTCGTCATCTCGATCGTCGTGTTCCTGTTCATCCACCTGATCCCGGGTGACGCGGCACGCATGATCGCCGGCAAGAACGCGACGGGCGGGGACATAGAGCTCATCCGCCAGCAGCTCGGCCTGGACAAGCCCCTGCTCCGGCAGTACCTGGACTACATGGGTGGCCTCTTCACCGGAAACCTGGGGATGTCGTACAAGAACAGCCAGACCGTCTGGTCGCTGCTCGTCCCGCGCTTCCCCATAACCATCTACCTCACCATCTGCTCGATCACCTGGTCGGCGCTCATCGGCATCTTCCTGGGCGTCGTGTCCGCCATCAACCGCGGCAAGGCCCTGGACCTCGTGGGCATGGTCGTGGCCATCTCGGGCCTCTCCATCCCCAGCTTCTGGCTGGGCCTCGAGCTCATGCAGCTCTTCTCCGTCGCCCTGGGATGGCTTCCTACCGGCGGCGTGGACGATTGGCGCGGCTACATCATGCCGTCGCTTGCCATGGGTGCCGGCATCATGGCAATCCTGGCGCGCGTCACCCGCTCCTCGATGATCGAGAACCTGGGCAAGGACTACATCCGTACCGCCCGCGCCAAGGGCCTGCCCGAGTCCAAGGTCATCATGCGCCATGCCTTCAAGAACTCCTCCATCGACGTGGTCACGGTGGCCGCCCTGCAGATCGGCGCCCTCATCGCGGGCTCCGTGGTCATCGAGACCGTCTTCTCGATCCCGGGGATGGGGCGTCTCCTGGTCGACTCGATCAACTACCGCGATTACCAGGTGGTGCAGGCGCTCATCATGTTCTTCTCGCTCGAGTACATGGTCATCAACCTCTTGGCGGACGTGCTGTACGGGGTCATCAACCCCCGCGTCCGCTTCGACTAGGAGGACGTGCGACATGGCAGAAAAGACCAAGCTGAAGGGGGCCCCGGGCGAAGGGGACGCGACCGCCGCGACCGCAGGGGCGGGCGCTTCGGAGTTCGCCCGCGGTGAGGAGCTCCCCCGCGCGCAGAGTCCGGCCAGGCAGTTCCTCAAGAAGTTCCTGCGTCGCAAGACCGCCGTGGCGGGGTTCGTCTTCATCGTGCTCATGTTGGTCATAGCCGTCATCGGCCCCTCCGTGGTGCCCTACGACCCCAACCAGTACGACTACTCGGCCCTGCTCTCGGGCCCCACGGCCGCCCACGTCTGGGGCACGGACGAGTTCGGGCGCGACGTGTTCAGCCGCCTCGTCGCAGGCACGCAGCTCTCGCTTGGGACCGCCCTCACGGCATCGGTGATCGGCACCGCCGCCGGCGTGGTCTTCGGCCTCATCGCGGGCTTCTGCGGCGGGCTCGTGGACGCCTTCATCATGCGCGTCTGCGACGTGATGTTCGCCTTCCCCGGCATCCTGCTGGCCATCGCCGTCGTCGCGATAATCGGCCCCGGCCTCACCAACGTGATGATCGGCGTGGCCGTGTTCACCGTCCCGTCGTTCGCGCGCATCATCCGTGGCGCCGTGCTCGAGGTGAGGAGCGAGCTCTACGTCGAGGCGGCGCGTTCGGTGGGCTGCTCGTCCAGGCGCATCATGTTCATCCACATCCTGCCCGGCACCATGCAGGCGCTCATCGTCAACTTCACCATGAACGTGGGCGGCGCGATCCTCTCGGCCTCGAGCCTGTCGTTCCTGGGCTTCGGCGCCAGCGTAACCCAGCCCGAGTGGGGCGCCATGCTCTCGCAGAGCCGCAACTACCTGGCCACGGCGCCTCACCTGGTGCTGTTCCCGGGCCTTCTGATCTTCCTCACCGTGCTCGCGTTCAACCTCTTCGGCGATGGCCTGCGCGACACCCTCGATCCCAAGCTCAACTAGGAGGCGCAGATGCAAGACGCCCTGCTTGAGGTCAGGGACCTCAAGGTCGAGTTCAAGCGCGACCGAAAGTCATGGATCACCGCCGTGAGCGGCGTGTCGTTCTCCATCCACGCCGGAGAGATCGTGGGCCTGGTGGGGGAGTCCGGCTGCGGCAAGTCGGTCACCTCGCTGGCCATGATGCGCCTCCTGAGCAAGGACACCAGCCGCACCTCGGGTTCGGTGGTCATGGACGGCCGCAGCATCCTCGAGCTGAGCGACCGGGAGATGCGAGACGCACGCGGCAACGACTTCTCGATGATCTTTCAGGAGCCCATGAGCTCGCTCAACCCCATCATGCGCGTGGGAGACCAGCTCGCCGAGGCCCTGCGGCTGCACAACGACCTGAGCCGCGAGGAGATCCACGCGCGCTCGGTCGAGGCGTTGCGCCTGGTGGGCATCCCCGAGCCCGAGGTGACGCTGCGCAACTACCCGCACGAGCTCTCGGGCGGCATGTGCCAGCGCGTCATGATAGCCATGGCCATGTCCTGCGAGCCCAAGCTGCTCATCGCCGACGAGCCCACCACGGCGCTCGACGTGACCATCCAGGCCCAGATCCTGGCGCTGATGGAGCGCATCCGCGCCGAGCGCAACACCGGCATCCTCTTGATCACCCACGACCTGGGTGTCGTGGCCGAGACCTGCAGCCGCGTCATCGTGATGTACGCCGGCGGCATCGTGGAGGAGGCACCGGTCGAGGAGCTCTTCGAGCGCCCGCGCCACCCCTACACCAAGGGGCTCATCGCCTCCGTGCCCCGGCTTGGCCGACGCGTGCACCGCCTGCCGTCCATTCCCGGCAGCGTTCCCGACCTCGCGGCCATGCCCGCGGGCTGTCGCTTCGCCCCGCGCTGCCCCATGGCGCGCCCGGCCTGCGAGGCCAAGGTGCCCGCGCTCGTGCAGGTGGGGGAGGGCCATCGCTGCGCCTGCCCATACGCCGCGGCCGGTGCCAGCGTGGAGTACGCGGCCGGGATCGGCGGTCTGGCTGACGGCGCCGGCGCGGCCGATGCCACCGCCGCTGCGTCGGGGGCCACCGGTGATGTGTCGGCACAAGACGCGAAGGGGGTTCCCACGCATGAGTAAGCCGCTGCTTTCCGTGCAGGACGTCTCGAAGCGCTTCCCGGTGGGCAAGAGCCTCCTCGGCCGCCCAACCGGCTACGTCCATGCCGTGAACGACGTCTCGTTCGACGTCATGCCGGGCGAGACCTTCTCGCTCGTGGGCGAATCCGGTTGCGGCAAGTCCACCACGAGCCGCCTGATAGACCACCTGATCACGCCCGACGAGGGGCGGATATTCTTCGACGGCGACGAGGTGACGGCGCTGAGCGAGCGCCAGATGCGCCCCCTGCGCGCCAAGATGCAGATGGTCTTCCAGGACCCCTACGGCTCGCTCAACCCCCGCATGAAGGTGCAGGACATCATCGGCGAGCCACTCTTGGTGCACACCAGGATGTCCGCAGGCGAGCGGCTCAAGAGGGTGCACGAGCTCCTTGGCACGGTGGGCCTCTCGCCCGCCCATGGCGAGCGCTACCCGCATGAGTTCAGCGGCGGCCAGCGCCAGCGCATCGGCATCGCCCGCGCCCTCTCGGTGCAGCCCAAGCTGATCATCGCTGACGAGCCCGTCTCGGCGCTCGACGTGTCCATCCAGGCCCAGGTGCTCAACCTCCTGCGCGACCTGCAGGAGCGCTACGAGCTCACCTACCTCTTCATCTCGCATGACCTGTCGGTGGTCGAGATGATCTCTGACCGCATCGCCGTCATGTACCTGGGGACCATCATGGAGATGGCGCCCAACGAGGAGCTGTACGCGAGGCCGTGCCACCCCTACACGCAGGCGCTGCTCTCGGCCGTGCCGGTGCCCGACCCCAAGTCCAAGCGCCGCCACGTGCTCATCGAGGGAGACCTGCCCAGCCCCATGAACCCGCCAACGGGCTGCCCCTTCCACACCCGCTGCCCGCACTGCACGGAGCGCTGCGTCAAGGAGTTCCCCAAGATGCGCGAGGTCTCGCCGGGCCACAGGCTGCGCTGCCATTACGACGGGCTCCAGCTTCCGGCGTAGGGTACGGGGCCATGCCGAGCTGCCGTGGAGGGCACTTGGCCCTTCTCGGGGATGTCGTGTTTATTTGACAAATGTGCTTGCTGTCGTACAATCGAGTCAAATATATACGACATTTCCTCCAGCTGAGGTAGGGAGGCTCGCATGCTCGTCCTGGGAATGATCCTTCTTGTGGTTTCGATGGTCGCGGTCATGCTGTGCGTCGTCAACGAGCGGGGCGAGAGGGGCTATGACGAGCGCCAGACCGCGGTGATGGGGAAGGCATACAAGGTCGGCTTCATCCTCAACTCCGTGCTCCTCCTCCTTGCGGCGTTTGCGGTGGAGCTCTGGGGGGATGCCCGTCTTGACCCCGGCTTCCTCATGGTGCTGGTGCTGTGCGTGGACTGCTGCGCGTTTGCCACCTATGCCATCTGGCACGACGCCTACTTTGGGATGCGTAGGAACTACCTGCCGGGGGTCGTGCTCCTGCTCGTCCTGGGGACAGTCGCCCTGGCGATCGAGCTGCCGGACTTCATGGCAAAGCTTGCCGGCGGGGGCAAGCCCGACGTCGGCGATGGCTCGCTCTTGATCAACGCGAGCTGGGCGTTTGAGTCGCTGGTCGCGTTGGCTCGCGTCTGGTGCCTGCGGAAAGAGGGGCATCGGGAGGGCGTGGAGGGATGAGCAACCTTTCCATGAGGCAGGCGCGCGCCGAGGCGGGGCTGTCGCAGCAGGAGCTCGCGGATGCCGTGGGGGTCTCGCGCCAGACCAT
Source organism: uncultured Olsenella sp. (assembly GCF_959602185.1). Taxonomy (NCBI): domain Bacteria; kingdom Bacillati; phylum Actinomycetota; class Coriobacteriia; order Coriobacteriales; family Atopobiaceae; genus Olsenella; species uncultured Olsenella sp. The sequence goes on along the minus strand of NZ_CAUGRZ010000003.1, from coordinate 81,731 downwards.
CAACGCGGTGGAGCGGGGGGACTACAACCCCACCATCAGGCTCTGCGTCGCCATCTGCAAGAGGTTGGGGCGGAGCCTGGACGAGCTGTTCTGGCCAGAGTGACGGGACCTGGGTGGCGAGACCCCGAGCGACGGCCTCGCTCCCGGTTGCATGGCGGCGTTCGCATGCTCCTCACGGCAAATTAGTGTACATGGACTCGTAGAAGAGCTTCAAAAACCACCCATATCGAGCTTATCCTGGCAAAATGCTGAGTTTGTGTACACTAATCCGGTGCGTCGGACGTACCGGGCGCATCTGGTGCGTCAGACGTGCCCGGGCGCACGCAATCGTCTGGGGTAGAGGCGCATGGACATTACGATTCGCAGTGCGACGCCAGATGACGCGGAGGCGCTGCTTGCCATCTACGCGCCGTACGTGAGCGAGACGGCGATCACCTTCGAGCTCGATCCGCCCAGCCTGGCCGAGTTTCGCCAGCGCATCGTGCACATAGGCGCGCGCTACCCCTATCTGGTGGCCGAGGCGGACGGCGAGCCCGTGGGGTATGCCTACGTGGGCGAGTTCCATGCGCGCGAGGCCTACGCCTGCAGCGCCGAGACGGCCATCTACCTGAGGCGCGACCAGCGCGGCAAAGGTGTGGGCCGCAGGCTCTACCAGGACCTCGAGGCCACCTGCGCCGCGCGCGGCATCACCAACCTCTACGCCTGCATCGCCTACGTGGAACCCGAGGACGAATACCTCACCCAGGCGAGCGTGCGCTTCCACGAGCGCATGGGGTACCGTCTTGTGGGGCGCTTCAACAAGTGCGCACGCAAGTTCGACCGTTGGTATGACATGGTCTACATGGAGAAGTTCGTCGCCGACCACAAGGCATAGCCGTCAGGCGTGGTTCGCGGCAGGGAGGGCGGGGCAGTGGTGTCAGGCGAGAAGGTCGTGGCAAAGCGGGTCGAGCTCAGCGAGCTCTTCTTCGACCTCGTGTTCGTGTACGCCATCTCGTGCTCCACGGCGCTCCTGCGTCAGGTCGAGTCCGGGCTGCCCCGGCTGGCTGCGGTCCTATCGTTTGCCACGGTGATCGTGGTCCTGGTCAACTCCTGGATGGTCGAGACCGTCTTCACCAACCGCTTTGGCAGCAACTCTCGCCGCGACGTGGGGTTCATGCTGGCGAGCATGGTGCTGGTGCTTCTGCTCTCGGCCAACCTGAGCGCCGACCTCGTGACCTCGATCCGCGCGTTCTCACTTTTGGTCGGCGCGTGGACGCTGCTTCTCCTCGTGCAGTACGCGCTGCGCTACCGTGAGTCCGCGAACGATGGGGAGCGTCCCTACATCCGTCTCTTCTTCCTGGTCCTTGGCCTGCGCGTCGCCTGCCTCGCGGTGGCCGCCCTGCTCGAGTATCCGCTCGGCCTCCTGGTGCTGCTCGTCGGCGTGGTGCTGGGCTGGGTGCTGCCGGGGTTGCTCTCGTCCAGGATGCGTGTCGTGCCCATCAACTTCCCGCACCTGACCGAGCGGCTCTCGCTCCTGGTGATCATCAGCTTCGGAGAGACGATCGTGGACGTCGCCGGCGGATACTTCGGGGCGGCGTCCTTCTCGCTCGCGTCCGTCCTCGTCTTTGTCCTGGTGGCGACGCTCTTCGTGACCTACGTGGTCGAGTTCGACGGGCTGGCGCGGCGCGACCGTGCCGGGATCACGGGCAACGGCATGATCTACCTGCACTATCCCGTGCTCTTTGGCATCAGCTCCGTGACCGTGGCACTGAGCTACCTTGCGGAGGGGCTGGTGAGTCGGCCGTTCGCCGTCTGCCTGCTGTATGCGGGGCTGGCCCTGTTCCAGCTGGGGGTGCTCTTGGGCTGTGGCTACAACAGCGTGACGCAGCGCCCCTCCGCCGGATTGGTCGCGGGCGTGTCGCTGGCGATGCCGTTGGGGTTGGCGGCAAGCCTCGTGTCGGGCGGGAGCACGCTCGTGGTGGTTGGGTTGGCGTGCGCCAGCAGCGTGGTGCTGCCGTTGGGGCTGAGGTCACTCGCGGTACGGACGGCGGGTGGGGAGTAGGACGGGGAGGACGGTGCGTGGCAATGGCCATCGACGCGAGGGCATGCGAGACCTTCGTTGGCTCGCTGGGCGCGGATGCGCCCGTGGTGTACCTGGTGGACGCCCCGGAGTTCCCGCATGGGGTGGCGGAGCTTGCTGCCGGGCGACGCGTCACGCTGGTGGGCGTGCCCATCGCCAACTGGGATGACGCGCTCACGCCCTGGCCTGCGCCGGGGCTGCGCGAGGGCGATGCCGGCTTTGGTGGCGGAGGGCCCGCGACCGTGGGCGAGCTGCTGGGAGAGGTCGTGCCCGGGGTCGAGGCGCGTGCGAGCCTCTCGCCTACCAAGCGTGCGATTTGCGGATACTCCCTGGGCGGGCTCTTCGCGTTGTACGCGATGCTTGTCGGCGTTGGTGCCGGTGGCGATGCCGGTGGCGGCGTGTCGGCCCGCGCCTCACTTGGCGCCTGCGCCTGCGTCTCGGGCTCCCTCTGGTACGAGGGCTGGGTCGACTGGCTGCGCGGGCAGGCGGCCGAGGGGCGGGGGAGAATGGCCTACCTCTCGCTGGGGAGCAAGGAGCGCAGGTGGGGGCCGCCCGCCGTCCGACGCGTGCAGGAGTGCATGGAAGAGAGCGCCGAGCTGCTGCGCGGGTGGGGCTTCGAGGTCGACCTCCGCATGGGACCCGGCAACCACCTGCAGCACCAGGCGGAGCGTCTGGGCCTCGCGCTGGACGTGCTGGAGGAGTTCCTGCTGCGCTAGCCTGTCCGCGCCGGCCTGACATGACCTCGGGGTGTCACCGCCCCTGGTTCTGTGGCCGCCGCCGTCCCCGCTCGGGGTCACTGCCGCTCGCAGGCCCCCTCAAGCCAGGGGGCGTCTGCGGCTGACTCCTCGAAGATGTGCCGGGTCGGCAGTTTTCCGGCATACTCGTCGAAGCGGTCGATGCTTCCCATCTTTATGGTCACCGTCTTGGGGTCCGCCGCCTTTGTGTGGAAGAGCGGGCTCCCGCAGCGCGTGCAGAAGTAGCGCGTCTTGCCGGGCGACGAATCATAGGATCCCAGCAGTGCCTTCCCGTGCGTGACGCGGAAGCCGTCACGTGCGACGCCCAGGTTGGCGGAGAAGGCCCCGCCTCCGTTCTTGCGGCAGTACGAGCAGTGGCAGTAGGTCGCTTGTAGCCCGTGGGCAGCGGTGTCACCATCCGTCCGAGTAGGGCCGCAGCCCCCTCCTGGCCTGCTCCTCGTGCCTCCGCCTCGTAGCGCACGCCTCCGCAGAGGCAGCTCCCCTCGATCACTTTCGCTCCTCTCGCCTTCGTCCTGTTCCATCCCTGTCCGTCGTCCCTCCGGGGCTGGAGCGCTAGTCCCGCAGCGCCTCCGCCACGCGCTCGCGCAGAGCGGGGATGACCTCCGCCTCGAACCATGGGTTCCTGCTCATCCACAGCTGATTGCGCGGCGAGGGATGCACCAGCGGAAAGCGTCCGGACACGCAGCCGTCGAAGTCGCGCACCACGTCTCCCAGGCGCACGGACGAGCCGAGGCCAAGGTACTTCCGCGTCGCGTAACTGCCGACTAGGAGCATGAGCTGCGCCCTTGGCATGAGTCCAAGCAGGCGCGGGTGCCACTTCTGGGCGAAGCCGGCTCGCGGAGGCAGATCCCCCGAGCGCCCCGTGCCGGGAAAGTAGAAGTCCATGTTCATGATGGCGACCTTGCCCGACTCGTAGAAGGTCTCGTCGTCGACGCCCATCCACTCGCGCAGTCGCTGGCCGCTGCGGTCGTTCCAGGTGATGCCGCTGTCCTGCGCGCGAACGCCCGGTGCCTGCCCCACGATTACGATGCGTGCCTCGGGTCCCACTACGAAGAGCGGGTCGATTCCACGTTTCGTGTAGCTTGCGTTCTGCGGGTCGTCGCGAATCTGCTGGCGTATGAGCTCGACCTGGCGGACGATGGATGCGGCGCCACTCTTGCCAGAGGGTACGTCTCCCGCGAGCTCGGACCTTGCGCGTTCTGCGCCTGCCCGACCGTCGCTTGTGCGCACCGTGCCTGTATGGCCACTACTTGCGCACTCGCCGCCCGTGGGCCGATCGCTTGTCAGGCTGCCGTCCATCGCCTTGCCCCCGCGTCATCGACATGCGTTTCCGTCTTCGTTTCTACCCGTTGCGACCATGTCGAAGCACTAGGGTGGGTGTGAGCCGCAAGTCACGGCGCGAGGGGGAGGGGGCTTCTCATGGGTTGGATCGCCATGGCGGCGCTTTCGGCGTTCTTTGCGGGCGTGGTGTCGATTCTGGCAAAGCTCGGCATCCAGAAGACGGATTCCGACGTCGTCACTGCCGTCCGTACCACGGTCGTGCTGGCCTTCGCCTGGCTTGTGGTCGCCGTCGTGGGCTCGGCGTCGACGATGGGCTCGCTCTCCGTCCGCTCATGGGCGTTCCTGGGGCTTTCGGGTCTGGCCACCGGGGCGTCGTGGCTCTGCTACTTCCGCGCGCTCGCGCTGGGGGACGTCAACCGCGTGGTGCCCATCGACAAGGGCAGCGCCGTGCTCGCGACGTTGCTGGCCATCGTGCTCTTGGGGGAGACGGACCACCTTGCGGCGAAGCTGGCCTGCACTGCCGTCATCCTGGTGGGCACGCTGCTCATGATCGAGCGTCGCATGGAAGGCGTGGGAGACTCGGATGGCAGTCGCGCGGACGCCGCCGCGTCAGAGAAATCCCGTGCGCTGGGCTGGCTGCCCTATGCCATCCTGGCGGCGGTCTTTGCGGCCCTCACCTCGATTCTGGGCCGCATAGGGATCGAGGGCGTGGAGTCGAACCTCGGCACCGCGCTTCGCACCTGCGTGGTGCTGCCGATGTCCTGGGGCATCGTGCTCTTCCGCGGCAAGCTGGTCGAACTGCGCGCGATCGACCGGCACGAACTGGGCTTCTTGCTGCTTTCGGGCGTCGCGACCGGGGCATCGTGGCTCTGCTACTACCGTGCGATCCAGACCGGTGTGGTGAGCGTGGTGGTCCAGATAGACAAGCTGTCCATCCTGGTTTCGATCGCGTTTGCCTGGCTAGTGCTGCGTGAGCCGCTCACGCGTCGCTCGGCACTGGGGCTGGCGCTCATGGTGGCCGGGACCGTGGCCATGACGCTACTGGCGTAGCTGAGGCTGCGGTTGCCGCGCCGTTGGTCAGCGAGACCGTGACTACCGGATGGCGGCCGTTATGCCCATGCCAGCCCGACGTGCGTCTGCCGGCCCGCAGCTGCCCGCCGTCGCGACGCCCATGCCAGCCCGACGTGCGTCTGCCGGCCCGCAGCTGCCCGCCGTCGCGACGCCCAATCTTGCAAACGCGTGGATTCCAATCTTGCAGACGCGTGGATCCCAATCTTGCAGACGTGGACACTTTTCTTGTCTTGCGGGGGCAATTCTGTCCATAGTCACAAGATTGGGCCGGCGGAGAGGCGCGGGGCCAGACACCTCGGCATAGAGAAGCACCGACCCAGGCGGGCCGACGACGGCGGCGGCAGCGGCGTGCGCCCGCCGCGTCCGCACGGAGCTTCCCTCTCGCAAAAAGTAAGCTACTGTGAACTAAATTGTTAGCAAAGGCAAACAATTGTGATCACGGAGGAGGCAGATGATGAACCTATCAACGGCTGCCGCGGGCTCGCAGGTTCGCGTCACGAGGCTGGGCGGCGACATGCGGCAGCTGAGCAGGCTCGCGTCGGTGGGCGTCATACCGGGGAGCGTCCTGCAGGTTCGCAGGAACGACCGGCGCAGGCCCCTCCTGGTCTTCTCCCGCGACACCCTCCTTGCCCTGGGACGCAGCGGCTGCGAGGACATCCAGGTCGAGGAGGTGTCCGCATGAGCGCCCGCAGGCTGCGCCTGGCGCTGCTCGGGCAGCCCAACTCGGGCAAGTCGACCCTCTTCAATCGCCTGACGGGATCGCACCAGCACGTGGGCAACTGGCCGGGCAAGACGGTAGAGAAGAAGCTTGGTAGCTTCGAGCGCAAGGGCCGCAGCTATGAGGTCTGCGACCTTCCTGGCAGCTATAGCCTTTCGGCCCAGTCGGACGAGGAGCGCGTGACCCAGGACTACATAGAGTCCGCCGCGGCGGACGTCATCGTGGTCATGGCCGACGCGTCGCAGCTCTCGCGCAGCCTCTACATGCTGGCGGACGTCGTAGGCACGACCCTGCCCTGCGTGCTTGCGCTCAACATGATGGACGTGGCCCGCGCCCAGGGGAAGCAGGTCGACGCGTCGCTGCTCCAGGGCAGGCTCGGCATTCCCGTCGTCCCCCTTGTGGCCAACGGCGGGGAAGGCCATGACGACCTCATTAACGCCATCGACCGCGCGGACAGGGACCGCCTGGTTCTTGACCCCGACGCCATGGAGGACCTCTACAGGCGGCATTCTCCCGAGTGGGTACGCGCGTTCCAGGACGTGACGGCGAGCGGGGGAGAGGACCGTGCGTCTGGCTCGCGTGAGTCCCTGGGCTTCGGCCCCGTGTGGCTCGCCGCCCGCGCCGCCTCTGCGAGCGAGTCTGGTGCCGTGTCGTGCGCCACGGCGCGCTTCGCCTGGGTCGACGCGATGCTGGAGGGCGTGCAGTCCTCGGACGGCGCTTCCGTCAGACGACTCCCGCGCCTCGATGCGGCGCTCCTCTCGCGTCGTTGGGGAAAGCTCGCCTCTACGGGCATCATCCTCCTGGGCCTCGTGGGTGCCATGCTGGTCTCCTCGCCCATCATGCTGGCGGGAATGGCTGTCGTCAGCTCGTTGGAGCTCCCGGCCTACGTCGGGCTCACCTCCGCCGGCGCCAGCGAGTTCATAGCCGCCTACGTGTCCCAGGGGCTCATCACCGCCGTCGGCTACTCCATCGCCATGGCGGGTTTCTGCTTCGGGGCGACCTTCGCCTTCGGCCTCCTGGAGGAGGCGGGCGTCGTTGCCCGGGTGAGCTACGCCTTCGACGACTGGATGGGAGCCCTCGGGCTGCAGGGCAAGGTCATCATGCCCTTCATGATGAGCCTGGGCTGCACCATGGCGGGGGTCACGGGCACCCGCGTGGTCGACTCCTGGGGCCAACGCCTCTTGGCGACCATGCTCACCTGGGCCGTTCCCTGCGGCGCGACCTTCTCCATCATCCCCACCATCGCCATGGTCTTCTTCGGGCCGGGGGGCATGGCCCTCGTCATGGTGGGCATCTTCGTCGTCATGATGCTGGTGATGCTGGTCATATCGAAGGCCTACGGACATCGCCTCAACCCCGAGGGCGAGCGCTCCGGCCTGGTCATGGAGCTGCCTCCGTATCACCGCCCCAAGATCGGCGCCCTGCTGGTCTCGTCGCTCAGGCACGGCGTCGGGGTGTTCAGGCGCGCGCTCACGATCGTGTTCCTCTCGTCCACCCTGTTCTGGGTCCTGTCGTGGTCGCCTACGGGAGACGTGTCGGGCTCGGCGCTCTATGCCATGGGCCACGCTATAGAGCCCGTGACCCGCGTGTTCGGGATGGGATGGAAGACCTTCGTCTCGTTCCTGGCATCGATGTTCGCCAAGGAGGCTTCGCTGGGCGTCCTCTCGGCGCTGTGTCAGGCCGATTCTGCGGGCAGCCTGTATGCCGCCGCGTCGGCGGCCAAGGCGTCGGGCGCTGTCAGCGCGTCGGGCCTCGCGGCGGGAATCCAGCCGGCGGAGGCGCTCGCCTACATGTTCGCGGTTACCTTCAACGTCCCGTGCGCCATGGCGCTCTCCACCACGTACTCCGAGACCCACTCCGCGAAGTGGACCGCGATCATCGGGGCGACCTACTTCGCGCTGGCGCTCGCCATCGCGTTCGTGGTGTATCACGTGGCGGTGCTGTTCGTGTGACGTTGCCACGCCGGGGCCCCACGACGAGGCCCCGGCGCTTCGCGATTGGCGCCATGGCCTCGCGCCGCGACGGGGTTTCGGCGCCACAACGGGGCCCGCGACGGGCCCCGGCGCCCGATCTTGCAGACGTGGACGCATTTCTCGCCGTTCGGGGGCAATTCTGTCCACAGTTGCAAGATCGGGCGAGCTGGCGTCCCGCACCACAAGATCGGGCGAGCCGGCGCCCCCTTGGGCGAGCCGGCGCCCTCGCAAACTTCCTATCTCGGCTTGCGGGCCACCATGTGCAGGTGCCAGACCTTGTCGTTCACGAAGGTCTCGATGCCGAGGCCGGCCTTCGAGCACATCGACTCGAGCTCCTTGCGCGAGTAGATGCGCACGTCGCCCTTGTGGGTGAGGTTCGCGAGGGGCAGCTCGATGTGGTTCACCACCCACAGCAGGAGCGCGTTTCCCGTGCTGTCGTTGAGCACGAGCCTGCCACCCGGGCGCAGCACGCGGAACACGCTGTCGAAGAAGTCCTGCGGCGTGGGGTAGTGGTGGAAGCTCATGGAGCAGATGACGACGTCGAAGGACTCCGCGTCAGGGGGGTGCGTTTGCAGTCTCTTACCACGAACCCTCCTCGTGCGAGGAGTACCGGGCCCTGTGGTCGCTGTCCGCGCGCACGGACGACTGGACGGTCAGGGGCGGGGAGGCGCAGCGCGTCTCCATCGCCCGCGCCATCCTGAAGGACGCGCCCATAGTCATCCTGGACGAGGCGACGGCGAGCGTGGACGCAGACAACGAGCGCCACATCCAGCTCGCGATGAGCGAGCTCTGCCGCGACAAGACGACGCTGGTCATAGCGCACGGGCTGAACACCGTGTGCGACGCCGACAAGATTGTGGTGCTCGAATCCGGCCGCATCGTCGAGCAGGGCACCCACGAGGAGCTCCTCGCCCAGGACGGGGCGTACGTGCGCCTGCTTGAGGCGGGCAGGACGGGGGTCGGCCGATGAGCGAGACCGCGCGCAAGATGCTGGCGCTCCTCTGCGTCATGCTGAGCCTGTTCCTGATCATGGGCGGGCTGTACCTTCCCGGCGAGCTGCTGGGACCCGCCGCGACGTCCGCGCTCACGTGGGTGGGCGTCGTCCTCCTCCTGGGAGGAAACGTCGCGCTCGCCTTGGAGGAGAGGGACTGACTGGCCAGCGGTGGCGCGCCCCTCTCGCCTGCCGCCCCTTCCTCGGCCTACAATCCAAGGCGTCCGCGACGGGCGGGGCAAGGGGAGGGGCGACGGCATGGCCAAGGAGGACCTGCTGCGCGTGGCACGACGGCTGGCAAACGTGCGCGACGGCCGGGCGAGCCACCAGACCATCCGCCGCCGTATCCTTGCCGGCGCGCGCATAGATGGCACCCACCTCTGCATCCTCATCGTCGCCATGCTCATCGCGTCGGTCGGCCTCAACGTCGACTCCACCGAGGCCGTGGTCGGCGCCATGCTGGTCTGCCCGCTCATGGGGTCCGTCATGGCGCTCGCCTATGCCATCGCCACCGCCGACCTGCGCCTGCTGCGCGAGGTCCTGCTCGGCCTCGTGGTGCAGGTCGCGATCTGCCTGGTCACCTCGACCCTCTACTTCGTCGTCTCGCCCATCTCGCGCGAGACCTCCGAGCTGCTCACCAACTCCAGTCCCACGGTGTGGGACGTCCTCATCGCGCTCGCGGGAGGCTTCGCCGGTGGCATTGGCATCTCGCGCAACCAGGAGCCGGCGACCCTGCTCTCGGGCGTCGCCGTCGCGACCGCGCTCATGCCGCCGCTCTGCGCGGCGGGCTACGGCGTGGCCCGGGGCGACCTCGCGTACTTCGCGGGGGCGTTCTACGAGTTCTCGCTCAACGTGGTGTTCATCGCGTTCGCGGCCGAGTTCGTGCTGGTCATGCTGCGCACGCCCCTCAAGCGCGACGTCGACGGGGACGGCGTGGTCACGGTGCAGGAGGACGAGGAGGCGCGGGAGAGGAGCCGTCGGCTTCGTCGCAGGCTGTTGGTGGGGACGCTGGTCTTCGCGATTCCCTGCGCCGTGATGACCGCGCGGCTGGTGCAGGACGCCATGGCGAAGAACGACGGGGAGACCTTTGCCATCCAGGACAGCTACGACGCGCGGACGACGACGCAGGAGCTCGAGGCGGTGTGCCCCGGCTTCGTGTCGTACCGCGTTGGGGCGCTCGACTCGTACGACTCCGGGGCGGGCTCGCTCTCGCGCAAGGTGGTGGCGCGGGTGGTGACGTCGGCGCCGCTGGACGACGCGCGCAAGTCGGAGCTCGAGGCACTGCTCCGCGTGCACGTGAAGGACCTCGACGAGGTGAGCTTCGAGCTGTCGAGTACGGGCGCCGACGCCGACGGTGACGCGACAGCGAGCGAGAATGGCTTGCCTGCGCCATCCGATGACGGCCCAGCACCTGCTGCCGCGACTACGTCGAACGCGTCATCTCGATAGCTCCATCTTGTCGTTTGCCACGCTTTTCTCGTCATTTTGAGGCATTTCTGTAGCGAAAGACAAGATGGATGCGTGGAGAGAGGCAGGCGTGGCGCGTACGGGGGCGGGGCCCTCACAGCAGCGCGCACACGAGGATGCGGCTCCGCCCCTTGTGTTCCTAGTGGTGGAACAGCCTCATCCCCGTGAAGCACATCGCGATGCCGTACTTGTCGGCGGTCTCGATCACGTTGTCGTCGCGGATCGACCCGCCCGGCTCCACGATGTAGCTCGCGCCGCTCTTGTGCGCGCGCTCGACGTTGTCGCCAAACGGGAAGAAGGCGTCCGATCCCAGCGTGACGCCGGTCTGGGCGGCTATCCACGCCGCCCTCTCCTCGCGGGTCAGCACCTCGGGCCTCTCCGCGAACCACTTCTGCCATTCGCCCTCGGCTAGCACGTCGTCGTGCTCGTCCGAGACGTACACGTCGATCGCGTTGTCGCGGTTGGCGCGGCGGATCCCCTCGACGAAGCGCAGCCCCAGGACCTTGGGATGCTGGCGCAGGTACCAGGTGTCGGCCTTGCCGCCCGCGAGCCTGGTGCAGTGGATGCGGCTCTGCTGGCCCGCGCCCACGCCGATGGCCTGCCCGTCCTTCACGTAGCAGACCGAGTTGGACTGCGTGTACTTCAGCGTGATCAGGCTCACGATCATGTCGATCTGCGCCGTCTCGGGAACGTTGCGGTTCCGGGTCACCACGTTGCCCAGGACCTCGCGGTCGATCCTGAAGTCGTTGTGCCCCTGCTCGAAGCTGATGCCGAAGACGTCCTTGACCTCGGTGGGGGCGGGACGGTAGCTGGGGTCGACCTGCACCACGTTGTAGCGTCCGCCCTTCTTGGCGCCCAGGATCTGCAGGGCCTCCTCGGTGTAGCCGGGTGCGATGATGCCGTCGGACACCTCGCGCTTGAGGTAGCGCGCCACGTCGGCGTCGCAGGTCTCGCTCAGCGCGGCCCAGTCGCCGTAGGAGCTCATGCGGTCGGCGCCGCGCGCGCGGATGTAGGCGCAGGCGATGGGGGAGGGCTCCCCCTCGTCCTCGACGAAGTAGATCTGCCGCTCTACCTCGCTCAGTGGCTTGCCCACGGCGGCGCCGGCAGGCGAGACGTGCTTGAACGACGCGGCCGCCGGCATGCCCGTGGCCTTGGCCAGCTCGCGCACGAGCTGCCAGGAGTTCAGGGCGTCCAGGAAATTGATGTATCCCGGCTTGCCGCAGAGCACGGTGACGGGCAGGTCCGAGCCATCCTTCATGAAGATGCGGGCGGGCTTCTGGTTGGGGTTGCAGCCGTACTTGAGCTCGAGCTCGTTCATGGTCTTCCTTCCATGGGTCATCTTCCAGGCGAGAGTGTCGCGCGCACGTCGCAGCGAGGCATTGCTACCAGCGCGCTATCGCTGCCAGCGCGACAGGCGCCGCTAGTCGCCGAGGTTCTTGTTGAAGAGGGTCACCTTCGCGCCGATGCGGGCATAGAGGGAGACCTTGTTGTCATCGTTCAGCGCGTCCCAGACCTCCCGCGCCGTCGCGGGCAGCGCGACCTCGACGGGCTCGCCGGAAAAGCTGGGCAGCGGGCTGCCGTCCCCCTGGTAGGTGCTGATGAGGTAGCCCACCCCCTCGTCGGCCCCCTCGTAGCAGAAGAACTGGCGCAGGCAGCGGCCGGAGTCGCTCGCCTGGCGCTTGAGGACCGACATCTCGAAGCTGCCGTCGGGACGCACGACGGCGCTGATGCGGGGCGTGTAGTTGGGGGCGTCGGGCTCGAACTCGCGGGTCATGCAGCCGGTACGGAAGTCGCCCCTCTCCACGATGGTGTCGGTCTGGTCGCCGTTGGTCACCACGAGGTTCTCGCCCATCCGGCGCACGGGGTGGTAGATGATCAGGCTCGGGTCCTCGAGCAGGGCCGGGTCATGCGCCTCGGTGCGGATTCCGTCCTCGGTGAGGGAGAAGACGCGGTTTCGGCTGTTGGAGCTGCGCCCCATGATCCAGTAGTAGACGCAGTCCCTGCCCACCACGATGCCGCGACCGGGATACGGGTTTGCCCGAAGCAGCTCCACGAGTTCCTGCATGCGCACGTCCTTCCGTCTGGGACCTCGTCCCCCGAATGGCCCCGGGCCCAAAGGCAAAGGGCAAGCGGCCCTCGGCGAAGGCTGCTTGCCCAGACGGTCGGCACTATGGCTTGCGCGCCGCTCCACCGTGGTGACCCACGAACATCCGTCAGTAACGGCGCGTATCTGGAGAGAATGTAGCATGCGCGGCGCGACGGCTGGGGCCAGAATGGGATGCGACACAAGACGTCGACGTGCGGGGGGACAGCGGCACGGCTGGCAAGAAGGCAAGGCGGCGAGAGGGACGCAGGGCATCAGGGCGAGAGGAGCCTCGTGACGGGACGAACGCACATGGCGGTTGGCGCGGCGGTCGCCGTGGCTGCGGGGCTCGTCGCGGCGCGGCTCGCCGACCCGGCAGCCGCGTCGGCCTCGCTGGCATCCATGGGTGACATGAGTCTCTCTCCCGCGGCGTTCCTCTCCCTCGCCGCAGCAGGCGCCGCGGGCGGCATGCTGCCCGACACGGACGTCGCCACCAGCGAGGCATCGCGCGAGCTCAGGCGGGCCTGGGCGGCGCTGGTGGCACTTCTCGCCCTGGCCTTGGCCCTCGCCGCGGCGGGCGCGCTCCCTGCGGGGCAGGATCCGCTCGCATGGCTGCGGGAACACGCGGGACGGCTGGGTCCCGACCAGCTCGCGGGGTGCATGACGCTCGTCGCCGTCTGCGCCGTGGGCCGCGCGTCGGGGCACCGGGGCTTCTCCCACTCGCTCGTGGCGCTGGTTGCGACCTATGCGGCGCTGCGCCTGGCCCTTCCCGCCCTCGCCGTCCCCCTGGCGCTGGGATACGCCTCTCACCTTGCCCTCGACCTGCTCAACAAGACGCCGCTCAGGCTCCTCTGGCCCCTGCGTCGCGGTGTCTGCCTGGGGTTGCTCAGGTCTGCTGGCATGGCGGATGGTCTCGTGCTGGGGCTGGCGCTTCTCGCCCTTCTGTGCTCCTTTGCCCGTGGCGTGCTGGGAATCGTCCTCCCGTGGCCGCCCGGGCTGCCGACTTGGTCATAATGGCGCGGAGAAAGGCCACCGCCGCGGCAGCGCCTGCGGCAGGCAGGAAGGCAGGCAACATGCAAGCAGCAAACGCCAGCGCCGGCTCCGACGTCACCGTCGCAAGCCCCGTCGACCCCAGCGCCACCGCCCGCAAGCCGGTGGGGATCGTCCTCCTCACCGGCTACCTGGGTGCGGGCAAGACCACCCTGCTCAACCACATCCTCGCCAACGGCGAGGGCATCCGCGCCGCCGTCATCGTCAACGACATCGGCTCGGTCAACGTGGACGCCAGCCTCATCCGTGACGGAGGCCTCTGCCAGGCGAATGACCTCATACCCCTCACCAACGGCTGCATCTGCTGCACGCTCTCGGACGACCTCGCGCGCCAGCTCCGCGCCATCGCCGACTCGGGCAAGTTCGACTACGTAATCATCGAGGCGTCGGGCATCTGCGAGCCCATCCCCATCGCCTACACCATCAGCGCCTTCTGCGACCGGGGCAAGGACGGCGGCCAGGCTCCCATGGAGCTCGACAACATCGTCGCCGTGGTGGATAGCGCCCGCATACTCGACGAGTTCGATGGCGGTCGCGCCCTCGTGGCGGACGGCATCGGCGAGGACGACGTCGAGGCCCTGCTGGTGCAGCAGGTCGAGTTCTGCAGCACCCTCGTGCTCAACAAGTGCGACCTGGTGAGCCCGGAGCAGCTGGACGAGCTGCGTGCCGTGGTGCGCAGCCTGCAGCGTGACGCCGTGGTCGTCGAGGCGACAAACGGGGAGCTGCCCCTCTCCGAGCTCCTCGACACCGGTCGCTTCAGCTTCGAGGAGGCCTATCGCTCTGCCGCCTGGGTGGACGCCATGGAGCATCCCGAGGAGCACGAGGACCCCGAGGTGCTGGAATATGGCATCCAGACCTTCCTCTACCAGCGCCGCCGTCCCTTCGACGTCGAGGCGCTCTCTGACTACGTGCGCGGCTGGCCCCAGAGCGTCATCCGCGCCAAGGGCAGCGTGTGGGTGGCGCAGGACCCGGCCATGCGCTACCTCTTCGAGCAGGCGGGCCACCAGGTGAGCCTGAGCGAGAACGGCCTCTTCCTGGCCACGGCGCCCGACGAGGAGCGCGAGCGCATCCTGGCCCAGAACTCCGAGATGCTGCGGGACTGGGACGAGGAGCTGGGCGACCGCATGACCCGCATCGTGGTCATCGGGCGGCACATGGACCGCGACGACATCGAGGCGGGACTGGACGCCTGCCTGGTCGACTGGGATGGCAACGACTTCTAGCCGGGACGGGCGGGGGAGAGGGGCCCTCCGCGCTGGGCTGCACGAGGCCAGCCGTGCGGCGGCCTTCGCCTATACTCTCTTGCACGACGCGACTCGCATGGGCGCGGACGGGAAGGACGCGGGGCCGGAGTCCCGCCAGGGGTCGGAGTCCCACCAGGAAGGGAAGAGCATGATCAAGGAACTCGTCAAGGACGAAGCCGTCCTCTCCAAGCGCTGCGCCATCGCCACGGCCGAGGATGCTGCCATCGCCCAGGATGTCGTGGACACCCTGGCCTCCCTCGAAGACGCGGCCTGCCTGGCGGCGAACCAGATAGGCCAGGCCGTGGCCGTGGGTGCCTACCTGGATGACGAGCGGAAGGCCCACGTGCTGTACAACCCCAAGGTCATCTTCGGCCTGGGTGCCGCCCGCGTCGAGGAGGGCTGTCTCACGCGCGACGAGCCCTCCAAGGTCACCCGCTACGCCAAGATCAAGCTCAGCTTCGACGAGCTGGTGGACGGGGAGCTGGTTCGTCGCAAGCGCGACTTCGTGGGCTGGGAGGCCCAGATGATCCAGCACATCGCCGACCACTGCGCGGGCAAGCTGGTCTAGTCCCGCACGCGCGGGGACGTGCAGCTCCGTGGCAGGCCCCTCTCGCCCGTCGCCTCATACCAGGTGCCCCCATCCGCCACGCCATTCACCACATCCCCCGTCGTTCTCTATGCCTTCTCATGAATTTTGGGGGGTCTAGAGGGCCTAAATTTCAGAGAACGGCATAGAGAACGGCATGGCAGTCAGGAAACGGCATAGAGAACGACAGACGGCCGATGGGCATCGTGCGTCCGAGGGGCGTCGGACGGTCGGGGGACGCCGCGCGGGCGACCGAGGCGGTCATGCGGTCGGGGGCGAGGGCGTCGTGCGGGCGAGAGTGGCGCGTCTGCCGGGTTGCCGTGCCTCCCGAAATGTGAAATTTCGCTGTCGGGCCCCGCCAGCCCCTGCGCCGGTGGCATTAGGACCTGCGAACTCGTATCATCTTCTTTCGCGTCTCTTGCTAGGGAGAGTTCTGCCCCTACGGCCTGCGACGCAGACGGCTCCCGGGTGCCATCCGGGAGGTGCGAGGCCCATCCCCGCACGTAAAACCCCATGAGTTAGGAGAGCACATGGCAGACAAGTACGTTCCCCGCCTCAAGGAGCACTACTACTCCGAGGTCCGCGACCAGCTGCAGAAGCAGTTCGAGTACAAGAACGTCAACCAGATCCCCAAGATCGAGAAGATCGTCGTCAACATGGGCGTCGGCGAGGCCGCTACCGACAGCAAGGCCATCGACGGCGCCGTCGCCGACCTGCGCGCCATCACCGGCCAGCAGCCCATGGTGACCCGCGCCCGCAAGTCCATCGCCACCTTCCGCCTGCGTGCGGGCATGCCCATCGGCGCCAAGGTGACCCTGCGCGGCGACCGCATGTACGAGTTCCTCGACCGCCTGATCGCCATCGCCATCCCCCGCATTCGCGACTTCCGCGGCATCAGCGCCAAGAGCTTCGATGGCCACGGCAACTTCTCCATGGGCGTCACCGAGCAGCTGATCTTCCCCGAGATCGACTACGACAAGATCGACCACACCCGTGGCATGGACATCACCATCGTCACCACCGCCCCCACCAACGAGGAGGGCAAGGCGCTTCTCGACGCCTTCCACTTCCCGTTCAAGAGGGACTAACTAATCGCTTGTAAGTTGCCCCGGGAAGGGTCCCGGGGCCTCTTCCTGAAGGAGGATTTGTGGCTAAGACTTCGATGATCGTCAAGGCGAACCGCGAGCCGAAGTTCTCGACGCGCACCCAGAACCGTTGCCAGCGCTGTGGGCGCCCCCACTCCGTCTATCGCAAGTTCGGGCTGTGCCGCGTCTGCTTCCGCGAGCTGGCGAGCAAGGGCGAGCTTCCTGGCGTCCGCAAGGCTAGCTGGTAGGCCAGGGCTCTGGCATGCAGGCGTGCGGGCCACGGGCCCAAATGAACCGCATGCGCAGTTTCATCACTAACGAAGGAGAAGGAATCAATGAAGGTTACTGATCCCATCGCGGACATGCTGACGCGCATCCGCAACGCGAACTCCGCCGGCAAGTCCGAGGTGTCCATGCCCTCGAGCAAGGTCCTGGCCGAGATCGCCCGCGTCATCTGCGAGGAGGGCTACATCGAGTCCTATGAGGTGGAGGACACCACCCCCCAGAAGACCCTGCACATCACCCTCAAGTACGGCCCCAAGCGCGCCCGCGTCATCCAGGGCATCCGCCGCATCTCCAAGCTGGGCCTTCGCATCTACTCCACCGCTGCCGACCTGCCCCGCGTCCGCGGCGGCCTCGGCACGGCCGTCATCTCGACCTCCGGGGGCATGATGTGCGACCGCGACGCCCGCAAGATGGGCATCGGCGGCGAGGTCATCGCCTACATCTGGTAACCCGCGACAGGAATAGATAGGAGGAGACTATGTCTCGTATTGGTAAGAAGCCTGTCGAGGTTCCCGCTGGGGTTACCGTGACCATCGACGGCACGCACGTTGCGGTCAAGGGCAGCAAGGGCGAGCTCGACCGCCACTTCTCCGAGCTCGTGACCGTCGCGCAGGAGGGCGAGGAGATCCTCGTCACCCGCAACGACGACTCCACCGAGTCCAACGCCCAGCAGGGCCTGGTCCGCACCCTTATCAACAACATGGTCGTCGGCGTCTCCGCCGGCTTCGAGAAGAAGCTCGAGCTCACCGGCGTCGGCTACCGTGCCGTGCTCAAGGGCAAGGACCTCGACCTCTCGCTCGGCTACTCCCACCCCGTGGTGTACGCCGCTCCCGAGAACATCAGCTTCGAGGTGCCCGACAACACCCACATCGTGGTCAAGGGCATCTCCAAGGAGCAGGTCGGCCAGGTTGCCGCCGAGATTCGCGCCAAGCGTCCCCCCGAGCCCTACAAGGGCAAGGGCATTCACTACGAGGGCGAGCACATCCGCAGGAAGCTCGGCAAGGCTGCCAAGTAAGGCCCTGCTGGCGATATAGAAAGACCACCACCCCGTCAGGTGGTGGCGTGCCTAAGGAGAAGGAATGAACAAGAACCAGGCAAAGCGTGTGGGCCTCAAGCGCCGCCAGCGCCGCGTCCGCTCCAAGATCTTCGGAACTGCCGAGCGTCCGCGCCTGACCGTTCACCGCACCAACGCGAACATCTACGCCCAGGTCGTCGACGACGTCGACGGCAGGACCATCTGCTCCGCCTCTACCCTGAGCGAGGAGTTCAGGGCAACCGGCAAGCTGGGCTCCAACAAGGAGGCTGCCGAGTTCGTGGGCAAGCTCGTCGCCGAGCGTGCCGCCGAGAAGGGCGTCACCGAGGTCAAGTTCGACCGCGGCGGCCACATCTACCACGGCCGCGTCAAGGCCCTGGCCGACGGAGCCCGTTCCGCGGGCCTGAAGTTCTAGGAGGAATTTAGATGCCACGTGATCGTAAGCGCCAGAATGACTCCGATCTTCAGGAGCGCGTAGTCTACATCCACCGTGTCTCAAAGACCACCAAGGGCGGTCACCGCATGACCCTCGTCGCCCTCGTGGTCGTTGGCGACGGCAAGGGCAACGTCGGCCTCGGCATGGGTCGCTCCACCGAGGTGCCCCTGGCCATCCAGAAGGGCGTCGACAACGCCAAGAAGAACATGTTCAAGGTCCCCGTCACCAAGGGCGGCTCGGTCCCCCACGCGATCGAGGGCCACTTCGGCGCCGGCCGCGTCCTGATCAAGCCTGCTGTCGAGGGCACCGGCGTCATCGCCGGTGGTCCCGTGCGTCCTCTCTTCGAGCTCGCCGGCATCACCAACGTCACCGCCAAGTCCCTTGGCACCGACAACGCCCTGAACATCATCAAGGCCGCAGCCGACGGCCTCATGAACCTCTCCAGCCCCGAGGAGGCGGCGTCTCGTCGCGGCCTCACGGTCAAGGAGCTGTTCGCCGGCAAGGAGGAGTAACCATGGCAGACAAGACCGTCACCGTCAGGCTCGTTCGCAGCGCGGTCGCCTCCGTCAAGAAGGACCAGACGCTCACCTGCCGCGCCATGGGCCTTCGCAAGATCGGCGACACCTCGGTGCTTCCCGACAACCCGAGCGTTCGTGGAATGATCTTCAAGGTCAAGCACCTTGTTGAGGTTGAAGAGAACTAGGAGTCATCCAATGCAGCTCAATGATCTTCGTCCCGCTGAGGGTGCAAAGAAGGCGCGCAAGCGCGTCGGCCGCGGCAACTCCTCCGGGCA
Source organism: uncultured Olsenella sp. (assembly GCF_959602185.1). Lineage (NCBI taxonomy): Bacteria > Bacillati > Actinomycetota > Coriobacteriia > Coriobacteriales > Atopobiaceae > Olsenella > uncultured Olsenella sp. The sequence continues at coordinate 62,821 of NZ_CAUGRZ010000003.1, read as the reverse complement.
CGGCACCTTCTCTGGCCGCGGCATGAACGGCCAGCTGTCCCGCTCTGGCGGCGGCAAGGGCGCCGGCTTCGAGGGCGGCCAGCAGCCCCTGGCCATGCGCCTGCCCAAGCTCCCCGGCTTCACCAACCGCAACCGCGTCGAGTACGCCCCCGTCAACGTCGCGCGCCTCGAAGCCCTCTTCGCCGATGGCGAGACCGTCGACGGCGAGGCCCTCGTCGCCAAGGGCGTCATCAAGCACGACTACATCCCCGTCAAGGTCCTCGGCGACGGAGAGCTCACCAAGAAGCTCACCGTCAAGGTCGACAAGGTTTCCGCCTCTGCTCAGTCCAAGATCGAGGCGGCTGGCGGAAAGGTTGAGCAGGCGTGCTAAACGGAATCGCAAACGCGTTCCGCATTCCTGAGCTCAGGAAGAAGATCCTGGTCACGGCCGGGATCCTTCTCCTATATAGGTTTGGCGCCTACCTGCCGGCCCCCGGCGTGCCCTTTGCCAGCATGCTTGCCGCCTTCCAGGCGGCCGCGTCCAGCAGCGGTGCCATTGCCGTGCTGAACCTGTTCTCCGGAGGCGCGCTCTCGCGCGTCTCCGTGTTCAGCCTCGGCATCATGCCTTACATCACCGCCCAGATCATCCTCCAGATGTTCCAGGCGGTGATTCCCTCCCTTGGGGAGCTCGCTAAGGAAGGCGAGAGCGGACAGCGCAAGATCACCCAGTACACCCGCTACCTCACCATCGTCCTGGCCCTTATCAATGCCGTCGGCTACCTGTTCCTCTTCAAGAGCTACGGCATCGACTTCTCGGCCATGGGCTTCCCCGAGATGATCGAGAACCTGATCATCGTGGGCGTGCTCCTCACCGGTGCCATCATCATCATGTGGCTCGGCGAGGTCATCACCCAGAGGGGCATCGGCAACGGCATGTCCCTGATTATCTTCGCCAACATCATGGCAGGCCTGCCCCACTCGCTCACCGCCTCGGTGAGCACCTCCACCACGGGCATCATCGCAACGGTGGTCACCTTGCTGGTGATCATCGCGATCATTCCCGTGATCGTCTACATCGAGCGCGGCCAGCGCCGCATCCCGGTGCAGTACGCCAAGCGCGTCGTGGGGCGCAGGGTCATGGGCGGACAGGCAACCTACCTGCCCATCAAGGTGAACACCGCAGGCGTCGTGCCCATCATCTTCGCCTCCGCGCTCCTGTACCTCCCGGCGCAGCTTGCCGTGTTCTTCCCCAACGTGCGCTGGATCCAGGGCTTCGCCAACATGCTGAGCTCCGGCGTCGTCAACTGGGTCCTCTCGGTGGTGCTGATCGTCTTCTTCGCGTACTTCTACACCGCCATGGTGTTCAATCCGGACGAGACGGCAGACCAGCTCCGCAAGGCGGGTGGCTTCATCCCGGGCGTCCGTCCCGGAAGCGCCACCGCCGCGTACATCAAGAGCGTGCTCGACCACATCACGCTTCCTGGCGCCCTCTTCATGGCCGCCCTGGCGGTGGTGCCGTCGATCCTCTTCGCCGTGACGGGCAACACCCTCATGCAGGCCTTCGGCGGCACCTCGGTGCTGATCATGGTCGGCGTGGCGATGGACACCATCTCGCAGCTGGAGTCGCAGCTCAAGATGCACAACTACGAGGGCTTCTTCAAGTAGGCCATTCGTGGGCAGCTTCAGGCGAGAGGGGCGGTCACTCCGGTGGCCGCCCCTCTTCCATGTGCGGCGGCGGGCACGGGTGGCGGTGGATGGTCTTTTGGATCGCATGAGACCACATGCCCCTAGGTGGGTAAACTGTGGATTGTCATGCGGCGGCGAACGCGCCCGCCGCGAAGTCGCGCTTCCATCGCTCACCCAGAGGAAGAAGGGAACCCGCATGAACATCGTTCTGCTCGGCGCGCCCGGCGCGGGCAAGGGCACCCAGGCCCAGAGGCTCGTCGCCGACTACGGCGTGGCGCACATCTCCACTGGAGACCTCCTGCGTGCCGCGGTCAAGGCCCAGAGCAAGCTTGGCATCGAGGCCAAGGGCTACATGGACGCGGGGCAGCTCGTGCCGGACCAGCTCGTCGTCGACCTGGTCAAGGAACGTCTCCAGGAGGACGACGCCAAGAGGGGCTTCATCCTGGACGGGTTCCCCCGCAACACCCAGCAAGCCGTCGTCCTCGACTCCGAGCTCAAGGAGATGGGAGTCGACCTCGACGCGGCGCTCCTCGTGGACGTCAAGCCCGAGGTCATCGTGGAGCGCCTGAGCCAGAGGCGCACCTGCCGCTCCTGCGGCTACACCGCGCCCGCCGGCGTGGACGTCTGCCCACGCTGCGGTGGCGAGATGTACCAGCGTGACGACGACAAGCCAGAGACGATCAAGAAGCGCCTCGACACCTACCAACAGCAGACCGCCCCGCTCATCGAGTACTACGGCGGCCACGGAATCCTGAAGGAGGTCGATGGAGACAGGCCTGTGGACGAGGTGTATGCCGACGTCAAGGCCCTCCTGAGCCTATGATCAAGATCAAGTCTGAAGCGGACATCGAGCAGATGAAGATGGCGGGCTCGCTCTCCAAGCAGGCCCTTCGCCTCGCGGGCAGCATGGTCAGGCCCGGCGTCTCGACCAAGGAGATAGACAGCGCGGTCGAGGGCTTCATCCGCCTGCACTCCGCCATCCCCACCTTCAAGGGCTATGGCGGCTTCCCCGGGAGCATCTGCGCCTCCGTCAACGAGCAGATCGTCCATGGCATCCCCTCGCCCGAGGTATTCCTCAACGACGGCGACATCATCTCCGTCGACACGGGGGCAACCTTCGGCGGCTGGGTGGGAGACAACGCCTGGACCTTCTACGTGGGTACCCCCTCCGACGCCGTCAAGGGCCTCTGCGAGGTGACTCGCGACTGTCTCAAGGCGGGCATCGAGCAGGCGGTCCCCGGCAACCATCTGGGTGACATCGGCTATGCCGTGCAGAGCCTGGCCGAGAAGAACGGCTACGGGGTCGTGCGCGAGTACGTGGGCCACGGCGTGGGTCGCGTCATGCACGAGGACCCCAACGTGCCCAACTATGGCAAGAAGGGCCGCGGCGTGAGGCTGCAGGCGGGCATGGTCATCGCCATCGAGCCCATGATCACCCTGGGAACCTACGAGAACCACACCCTCTCGAACGGCTGGACCGTGGTGACCGACGACGGCCTGCAGGCTGCCCACTACGAGAACACCGTGGCGATTACCGAGGACGGTCCCGTCATCCTGACCCAGGACGAGGTCGGGCCCTGGTGCAGCATGCAGGGTGGCGAGTAGGCAAACGCCTCGCACCCGCCTTGTGGGAGAGGCCTTCGGGGCCGGTCGCAGCCGCGATCGGCCCCTTTTTGCCGACTGTGGTCCTGGCGTGTGCGAAGGGCGTGTGAATTTGACCGATTTCCCTGCATTCCGTATGATTATCAGTCGCTGTGATTCACAGGGAGAAAGTAGGCACGGTGAGCAAACAGGACGGCATCGAGCTTGAGGGCAAGGTAGTGGAGCCACTTCCCAACGCCATGTTCAACGTGGAGCTCGAAAACGGCAAGACCATCCTCTGCACCATCTCGGGCAAGATCAGGATGAACTACATCCGCATCCTTCCCGGTGACCGCGTGGTGGTCGAGATTTCCCCGTACGACCTCACCAGGGGTCGCATCACCTACCGCTACAAGTAACCCCAAGACTCCAGATATTCACGCCTGCGGCTGGGCGAGGAGATAGGGCAGGCCAGCTTCCACCTGACTTGCCTCGGCAGTACCAGTTCGTACAAGCACTACCGGAAGGAAGAGACTATGAAGGTGCGTCCTTCGGTCAAGAAGATGTGCGACAAGTGCAAGATCGTCCGTCGCCATGGCAAGGTTTACGTGATCTGCGAGAACCCTCGCCACAAGCAGCGTCAGGGCTAAGAGAGGAGCTCGAAGTTGGCACGTATCAACGGTGTCGACCTCCCGCGCGAGAAGCGCACTGAGGTCGGTCTTACGTATCTGTACGGCATCGGCGCCACCAGCGCGAAGAAGATCTGCGCCGAGACCGGCGTCGACCCCTCCACGCGCGTCAAGGATCTCACCGAGGACGAGGTGACCAAGATCCGCGACTACATCGACGCGAACTTCACCATCGAGGGCGACCTGCGCCGCGCCGTCAGGCAGAACACCGCCCGCCTGATGGAGATTGGCTGCTACCGCGGCCTCCGTCACCGCAAGGGCCTCCCTGTCCATGGCCAGCGCACCCACACCAACGCGCGCACCCGCAAGGGCAAGCGTCGCCAGATCGGTGCAAAGAAGAAGGCGTAGGGGAGAGACAATGCCGCAGAAGAAGAACCAGCGCACGCAGCACATCCGCCGCGCCGAGCGCAAGAACATCGCCGTGGGCCAGGCCCACATCAAGAGCACGTTCAACAACACGATCATCTCGATCACCGACCCCCAGGGTAACGTCATCGCCTGGCAGTCCGGTGGCACCGTCGGCTTCAAGGGCTCCCGCAAGAGCACCCCGTTCGCGGCCCAGGTCGCGGCCGAGGCCTGCGCGAAGGCGGCCATGGAGCACGGCCTGCACAGGGTGGCTGTGTTCGTGAAGGGTCCCGGCTCCGGCCGCGAGACCGCAATCCGTTCCCTCCAGGCCGCCGGCCTCGAGGTTTCGGGCATCCAGGACAAGACCCCCATCCCGCACAACGGCTGCCGTCCGTGCAAGCGCCGTCGCGTGTAGTAAGGAAGGACAGTAGCAATGGCAATTGATAGGACCCCTGTCCTCAAGCGGTGCCGCCAGCTTGAAATCGACCCCATCGTCATGGGCATCAACAAGAAGTCCAACCGCCAGCCCAGGCGCACCCGTCGCCAGAAGAGCGAGTACGGCGAGCAGCTGCGCGAGAAGCAGAAGGCCAAGTTCATCTATGGCGTCCTGGAGAAGCAGTTCCGCGGCTACTACGAGAAGGCCATAAAGGGCGAGGGCGTCACCGGCGACAACCTGATGAGCCTGCTCGAGAGCCGTCTCGACAACGTCGTCTTCCGCCTCGGCTTCGCCCGCACCCGCAAGGAGGCCCGCCAGACCGTCGACCACGGCCACATCACCGTGAACGGTCACCGCGTGGACATCCCCTCCTACCAGGTGAAGGCTGGCGACGTCGTCGCCGTGGCCCCCAAGGCCAAGGACCTTCTCCCCATCAAGGAGGCCATCGTCTCCTCCGAGCACATGGCCGTTCCCGCCTGGCTCGAGGTCGACATCGAGAAGCTGCGCGGCACCGTCCTGCAGACTCCCGTCCGCGACCAGATCGACCTGGACATCGACGCCCAGCTCATCGTCGAGCTCTACTCCAAGTAAGCCCACACCGGTAGGAGGTATTCATGTCAGAATTCATCCGACCGCAGGTGTCTGTCGAGGAGATTTCCGAGAACGTCGCCCGCGTCAGCGCTGAGCCGCTGGAGCGTGGCTACGGCAACACCCTCGGTAACTCCCTTCGTCGCGTGCTGCTCTCCTCCCTCGAGGGTGCGGCAGTCGAGGCCATCCAGATCGACGGCGTCCAGCACGAGTTCACCACCGTCGAAGGCGTCTACGAGGACGTCACCGACATCGTGCTCAACGTCAAGGGCCTGGTGTTCCGTCCCATGGGCACGGGCGACGAGGCCACGGCCACCATCTCGGTCGATGGCCCCTGCACCGTGTGCGGCGGCGACTTCAAGGTTCCCGCCGAGTTCGAGCTCGTCAACAAGGACCACGTGATTTGCTCCCTGGGCGAGGGTGCCCACCTCTCGATGCAGATGCGCATCGGCATGGGCCGCGGCTACGTGTCCGGCGACGAGAACGAGCGCGAGGGCGATCCCATCGGCCTCATCCACGTCGACGCCCTGTATTCCCCCGTGCGCCGCTGCGCCAAGGCCGTCGAGCCCTGCCGCGTCGGGCAGCACACGGACTACGACCGCCTCGTACTCGAGGTCGAGACCGATGGCTCCCTCTCGCCCCGCGACGCCGTCGTCGAGGCCGCCAACATCGTCAACCAGCACATGAGTGCCTTCATGGGCTTGGCCGACGAGGAGGAGCCCGTCGAGGACGTCTCCATCTTCTCGAACGGCATCGAGGAGGACAGCACCGAGCTTGACAAGCAGATCGAGGACCTGGACCTCTCCGTCCGCTCCTACAACTGCCTCAAGCGTGCGGGCATCCACAGCGTCCGCCAGCTGGTCGAGTTCTCCGAGAACGACCTGCTCAACATTCGCAACTTTGGCGTCAAGTCCATCGAGGAAGTCAAGGACAAGCTCGAGGCCATGGGCCTGGGCCTCAAGGACTAGACACAGCATTTAGAGGAGAAGCTAGACCATGAGACACAACAAGAAGAGGGGTATGAAGCTCGGCACCGATGCCGCCCATACCAAGGCAATGAAGAAGAGCCTCGTTGCCGCACTCCTTGCCAACGATCGCATCAAGACCCTCGAGCCCCGCGCCAAGGCCATCCGTCCCGACGTGGACAGGGTCATCACCTGGGCCAAGAAGGGCGACCTCGCCTCTCGTCGCCTCGCCATCGCCAAGGTCGGCGACAAGGAGATCGTGCGCGAGGTCTTCGAGAAGGCCGCCCAGGGCGTGTGGGAGGGCCGCAACGGTGGCTACACCCGCATCATGAAGCTTGGCCCCCGCAAGGGTGACGCCGCCGAGGTCGCCATCATCGAGCTCGTCACCGAGCCCGTCCAGCCCAAGAAGGCCGCCACGACCGTCAAGAAGGTCGAGAAGGTTGCCGAGGCCGCTCCTGAGGCCGAGGTCGAGCCCGAGGCCAGCGAGCCCGAGGCTGCCGAGGAGAGCGCGGAGTAGCTCCGTCCTTCCTGCAACGGACGCAATGCCAGGGAGGCCTGCGAAAGCGGGCCTCCCTTCTTCTCTAGGGGGTGACATGCTCGAGCTGAGGTCAGTGAGCTATCGCTACGCGGGTGCCCGTCGCGATGCGGTAAGGGACTGCTCCCTTCGCGTGGAGAGGGGCGAGCGTGTCGCCCTGGTGGGGCGCAACGGCTCGGGGAAGTCCACGCTCCTCTCGCTTTGCAAGGGAGGGGTGAGCCCAAGCTCTGGCGAGATTCTGGTCGATGGGGTGTCCGCCGGCAGGGACGGGGCCCGTCTCCTCCAAGAGGGCGTCGGCATCCTCCGCCAGGACCCCCGCGGCCAGCTTGTGAGCTCGCTCGTGGAGGAGGAGCTCGCCTTCGGCTCCCAGAACCTCGGAATCGGGGGAGAGGAGCTTGGACGTCGCGTGCGTGAGGCGCTGCGGCTCTGTGGCGTCGAGGACCTCGCCCGCAGTCGCACGATGGGGCTCTCGGGCGGGCAGATGCAGCGCGTCGCCCTGGCGGCTGTCCTTGCGATGGGCCCGTCGTACCTGATGCTGGACGAGCCCTGCGCCCAGCTCGACCCGCGCGCCCGCCAGGGGATCAGGTCATCGCTCGCCGTGCTCGCGGGACGGGGCGTGGGGATGTTGCTGGCGTCCCACCTGCCGGAGGACATCGCGTCCGCCGATCGCGTCCTGGTCATGGAGGCGGGCCGCATCTGCTGGGAGGGGCGCCCGCTCGAGCTCTTCTCCGATGCGGCGCTCCTTGCGCGCGCGGGGGTCTTGGGGGACTCGGCTGACGCCCTCAATGCCCTGGCTCGTCGGGGCGTCGAGCCACGGGAGGCTCTTGCGGCCGACGCCACGACCTTGCGCGGGCTTGTCGAAGGGAGAGCCGACGGCGCGTGCGTGCAGCCCGGGGCCCTGCGGCGAGACGCCTGTGGTCCTGTAGGTTGGGTGAACGTGTCCTTGGGGGGCAAACCCACGGGCAGGCGATGCGACGGCGAGGCCTCGCGCCCTCCGGCCGGGGTCGAGCTCGCGCTCGATGACGTGAGCGTCAGCTACGAGGCGGGGGCGCCCGCGCTCAGCCACGTCTCCCTGGTTGCTCGGGGTGGCAGGCTCACGCTGCTGGCGGGCGAGTCGGGGTCGGGCAAGACTACGGTAAGCCTCGTCGCTGCGGGGGTGCTCGAGCCCGACGGGGGCAAGGTGACTCTTCTGGGAAGGCCCGTCAGGCCCCCGGACGTGGGGCTGGCCTTCCAGAGGCCCGAGGACCAGCTCTTCTGCGCGACGGTGCTCGAGGACGTGAGCCTGGGGCCCAGGAACCTGGGGGCGAGCGCGTCGGACGCGCGCGGGGCGGCGGAGGATGCTCTGCGCCGCATGGGGGTCGGCGAGGTGGCTTGGCCCCTCTCGTCCCTGGAAGGCTCGGGAGGGGAGAGGCGCCGCGTGGCCCTGGCGGGAGTCATCGCCATGCGAAGGAGCGCCTACGTCTTCGACGAACCCACGGCGGGTCTGGACGGTGCGGCGCGCGTGCGCCTCGAGGGGCTGGTGGGCGAGCTCGTGGGCAAGGGGGCCGCGGTCGTGGTGGTCTCGCACGACCTGGACGAGTGGCTGCCCCTGGCGGACGACGTCTGCCTGCTTCGCGCGGGTCGCGTGGTTTGGCAGGGCCGCGCCGCGGAGCTCGAGCGCCAGCCTGGCACGCTGGGGGCGTCGGGTTTGGGACTGCCACTGTACCTGCGCCTGAGGGAGGCCCTGCATGCCTAGGACGCGCGTGCTCGGCGGGTACGCCGCCGCAGGGTCATGGCTCGACGGGTTGGCGGCGGGCGCGAAGGTCGCCTGCCTCCTGCTCCTCTCGCTTGCGGCCATGGCTGCCCCGGGCTGGGAGGGGCTCGCGCTCCTGGGGGTGGCACTGCTCGCGCTCCTGGCGTCGTGTCGCCTTCCGTTGGGCAGGCTGCTCCTTGCCCTGAGGCCTGCGACCGTGCTGCTGGTGCTCTCGCTGCTTGCCAACGGCCTCGTGGTGGACGGGAGCTTCGACCTTGGCCTCATGGGGGGCGTGGGCCTTCGCTGGGCGGGGCTCGCGCGCGCCGGGATGGCCGTGTGCCGCATCGTGCTCATGGTGGGGCTGGTGCTCGTGATGACGTCCACGACGAGCACCAGCAGCCTCAGCCGCTCTCTGGTGCGGGGTCTCTCGCCCTTGGGGAGGCTGGGGCTTCCCGTGGGGGACGTGGCCATGGTCGTGGTGGTCGCCCTGAGGTTCATCCCGGAGGTCGAGGAGGAGTTCGCGCTCATCGTGCGTGCCCAGCGCGCACGTGGCGTGCGCTTCGACCAGGGGGGTCCCGCGTGCAGGCTCAGAGCCTACGCGGCCGTCATGATTCCTCTGGTGGTGGCCCTCTTCCGACGTTCCGACGAACTCGCCCAGGCCCTGCGCGACCGCTGCTACGCCTCGGGCTCGGGGCAGCCGTGGCGGCAGGGCGAGACCTGGGGAGCAAGGGAGCGCCTCTCGCTCGCCACGTCCCTCGCCCTGCTCGTGGCGGCAATCGTGCTGCCGGCACTATCCTAGGCTCGACCGCCTGACGACTTTTCCAGAAGGAGCTCACATGCAGGCAGACCAGACGACCTCCGTAGGCGACGGCGTCATGCGGGCGTCCGCGGGCACCCTCGTCCTCAGGCTGGGCTATCGTGGGGCGGGCTTCGCCGGCTTTGCCGAGCAGCCGGGACAGCGTACGGTGGCAGGCGAGCTGAGGCGCGCCCTGCAAACCGTCCTTCGCCGCCCCGTGGAGCTCGAGTGCGCCGGTCGCACGGACGCGGGCGTGAGCGCCCTCGCGCAGTTCCTGAGCCTTCCCCTCGAGCCGGGTGAGGAGCTCCTGAAGGGCCGCAGGCTCCATGCCTCCCTCGTGGCGCTCACGCCGGACGACATATCCATCGCCGGCATCTATCGCGCGAAGGCGGGCTTCTCCGCCCGCTTCGACGCGCGGGGGCGGAGCTACCGCTACCGAATCTGCCCTGGCCCCGCGCGCCCGGTCCTCGCCTGGGATCACAGCTGGTGGCTGCGCGGGGTCCCCGCGCTTGACGTCGCCGCCATGAACGAGGCGGCCTCCGCCCTGCTGGGGGAGCACGACTTCAAGAGCTTCTGCAAGGCGGCCTCGGCCCAGCTGCTCGAGGCGGATGGCCGCTCCACCTGCCGCCGCCTCACGCGGGTCGAGGCGGGCGAGGTCGTCGAGGCGGGAGAGCGACTGGTGGTGGTGGACGTTGGGGGCAACGCCTTCCTCCATAACATGGTCCGCATCATGGTGGGCAGCCTGGTCGAGGTGGGGCGCGGCCACAGGGACCCCTCGTGGCTCTCTCGGGCCCTCGAGGCCCGCCAGAGGTCGGCGGCTGGACCCACGGCTCCCGCGCAGGGCCTCTGCCTCGAGGCGGTGCGCTACGACGAGGGGGTGCTCGTTCTCTGGGAGTAGCCTCGGCGCCCTTGGCCGGGCCTTCGCGTCCGGGTTGCCGGGTTGCCATCAGCCCACGACCCCTGCGCCACCCAGCCCTCATGCCCTATAGTGCAGGGGAGAACAACGTTGCGCCGCCACTGCGAGGGGAGGCCCCATGCCGCACAGGCGCGAGCGCTTCGAGCGCAGTGACGTTCCGCGCGAGTCCGCGCATCGCAACCTCGTCGCGCTGGCCGTCCTGCTCGTCTTGGCGGCAGGGCTCGCGGCACTCCTGACGCAGCTCTGGAGGTGCGCGAACGCTGACGGCCGCGTGGGTGACGCAGGCCTTGGCAGCGGCATCAGCACGCAGGCGGAGACGCTGGACCCCGACGAGGGCTACGAGGCGTCGGACGACGTGTTCACCCACGTCCTGGTGCTTACGGTGGACGACGTCAGGAAGAGCGCGCCCACGCTGCAGAGGGCGCAGCTCCTCTCGCTCGACGCAACCAAGCGCAAGGGCTATCTGGTCGAGATTCCCCTCGACGTGCGCGTCGAGGACGCATCTGGCACGAGCACGCTGCAGGAGCTCTTTGCCGCGAAGGGCGCCCAGAGCTGCATCGCCCCGCTTGCCGCAGCATGCAACATCAGGGCGACCCATGTCCTGGTGGCGACGGACGAGCTCTGGGACCAGGTGAGGGGGCTGCGCAACTCTGGCGTATCGGCGCTGCTGGATAGCGCGTCCGGGCTCTTCTCCAATATCTCCACCGACATGAGCACGTCGCAGCTGCTCGATGTGGTCGAGCTCGTGCAGTCCATCGGCGTCGAGAACCTCGACCTAAAGGATGCGCCGGCGGACGCGGAGGACGACGGCGACGGCGGGAGCTGGTCTCGCATCCGCCAGACGGAGCTCGGGTTGCTCGTGGGCACGCTTCGTCCCACGTCGTAGGTGGTGTGTCGGGCTGGCGCTGCGCTACTGCTGCTGCGTCGGGCACGCTCAAACGCACGCATCCGCCGTCGAGCACGCTCCAACGCACGCGCCTGCCCGCGCCTCAGGACGCGAGCGTCGCCGGCACCAAGCACGCTTGAACGCACGCGCTTGCCATCAATCACGCTCGAACGCACAAGGCGAGAAAATCTATCTGCGCTTTTGTGGGCCCGCCTGTGCGCAACAGCGTGCTCGATGAATTGGCCGTGCGCAACGGCGTGGGCAATGGAACGAGACGTGCGTAACGGCGTGCACGTCGAAGCCAAACGCGCGTGACAGCCAAACGTGAGCGCAACGGCATGCTCGACGAAATCGCCGCCGTCCCTCTCGCTTCTGTGCTTAGTCTGTAATCTGCGCCCTTCACCCCCTCGTCACAACGTTTGCCACCTGCTGGGCCATAATTCAGCTTGTGGGCACGGGCAACCTGACACGAAGCCTCGCCCGTGGACGAGCTGACGACGTTGTCTGGAGACGCTTGGAATGACGCCCAAGGCACCCAAGATCTCGATCATCATGCCGGCGTACAACGTCGACAGATATGTTCGCCGTGCCGTCGAAAGCATCCAGCACCAGACCTTCGCGGACTTCGAGCTCCTGGCGGTGGACGACGGCTCCACCGATCGCACGGGCCAGATCCTGGATTCCATCGCCGACCGCGACATCCGCGTCACTGCCTTCCACCAAGAGAACGGCGGCGCCCCCGCGGCCCGCAACTTCGCCCTCGACCGCGCCCGCGGCAAGTACGTCATGTTCTTCGACGCGGACGACTGGGCCGAACCCCGCATGCTGGAAGAGATGTACGAGTTTGCCGAGGCCGGCCAGCTCGAGCTTGCCGTTGCCGGCTTCTACATCGACACCTACTACGGTGACGACGGGCAGCACACCACCGAGCTCAAGAGCTGCCCCACCCGCGTGTACGGCACGCAGCGCGAGTTCAGGACCTCCGCCTGGGAGCTCTTCGACGCCAACCAGCTCTATGCCCCATGGAACAAGATCTTCCTGCGCTCCCGCATCGAGGAGCTGAGCCTGCGCTTTCGTCCCACCTTCTGGGACGACTTCCCCTACGTGCTCGACTTCGTGCGCGACGTGGAGCGGGTCGGCGTCATGCAGACGCCGTACTACCACTTCATCAGGCAGCGCAGCGAGTCCGAGACCGCCCGCTGGCGCCCCGACATGTACGACAAGCGCGAGGAGGAGCACGGCTGGATGCTGGAGCTCTATCGCCACTGGGGGCTCGAGGGCGACGCCGCCAGCATGGAGGTCGTGCAGAGGCGCTACATCGAGCGTCTCGTGGGTTGCATAGAGAACGTCTGCAATCCCCAGTGCTCCCTGGACGCGAAGGAGAAGCTCGCCCAGATCGAGCGCATGATCACGAGCGAGCGCGCCCAGCTGGCGGTTGCCGTCGCGCGTCCCCGCACCAAGATGATGGCCCTCATGCTCCTTCCCATACGGGAGAAGAACGTCGCCATGGCATACCGGGAGGGTCGCTTCATCAGCTTCGTGAAGCGCCACAACACGCGGATCTTCGCCACGCTGAAGGCGAACCGCTAGCCAGCCGTCCGCTGGCGCCCCGCGCCGGAGGCCTTGTTGGCCGCAGTGCAGGCCATCGGCGCCTCTCGACTGCGATACAGTAGGACGAGGCCGCCGTGCGGCCCTACGGCGCATGCGACGAGGGGAGCCGTCTTGTTCTGTCCCAACTGTGGCAACGAGGTCCAGCCCGGCCAGGCCTTCTGTGGCAACTGCGGGTTCAGGCTGGAGGCAGGGGAGAGGCCCGTTTCCGTTCGGCCCGAGGTGACGGCCCAGGACGCGGTGACGGTCCATCTGGAGGCCGTCGAACGACCGGCGCAGCCTGCGACGGAGCCCGCTCAGCCTGCGCAGCCGGCGCCCGCGCAGGCAGCGAATCCCGTTCCCGCCCAGGCCGCCGCCGACCCCTATGTGGCCGCAGCCGAGCCTGCCGCCGGCGCGACCGCTCCTGGCGCGCGCCACGCATATGGGACCGGCGACATCGTCACCCTCGCAGGCAAGGCCGTGGCGCTTCTCTCGCTCATAATGCCCTGTGTCACATCACCCCTGATCAAGCTCACCGCCTCGGCCATGGGCTCGTCGTCCAGCCCCATCGCGTACCTCATGGGCGGGGCGTCGCCCGACGCCCTGAGGATGCTCTCGCTCTTCAGGGGCAGCTGGAACATGCCCGAGCTGCGTGGCACCGTGAGCCAGCTCAACCGCCTCGCCGGCCTCATGGCGGGCGCTGGTGACGTCGACCTCACCACCGCGGGCGTGCTCTCGAAGATTGGCACGCTCAATGCGGTCGTCACCGTCGCCTTCGTCGTCTGGGCGCTCATGCTCGTCGCCCTGTGCTTCTGTATCGTCAGGCCCTTCCTCAAGGTGGCCGGCAACGACAGGCTGCGGGCGCTCGAGGGCGCCGTCGACCTCCAGAAGGTCCTGATGGTCGGCGTGGGGGCGCTCTCGCTTCTGTGGTGCGCCTGCGTGATCTTCGCCAACGGGCAGATCGAGTCCCTCGCGGCAGGTGTGGGCGGCAGCCAGGTGGGCCAGGCGCTGGCCCTGGCGAAGCCTCTCGAGCTCACGTCCTGGCCCTGGGTCGCGGGCATCGCATCCCTTCTCACGGCCTTCTGGCCCCAGCTGTCACGTCGTCTGGGGCTCGCGAGCTAGTTAGTTCCATCGGTTCCATCGGCCAGCGGCCCCCATGCGGTCGAGGGCCCGCCCGAACGCAACGGTACGGCAGGAAACCACGAGCACTTGGAGGCTCCCATGACCAGCAAGCAGGACATCGCTAAGGCGCTCCTTTCCATCAGGGCCGTGTTCCTGAGGCCCAACAAGCCCTTCACCTGGGCTTCCGGCATCAAGAGCCCCATCTATTGCGACAATCGCCTGACCCTGAGCTATCCCGAGGTCCGCACCCTGGTGGACGAGGCGCTCGCCGCCACCGCCAAGGAGCTGTATCCCGAGGTCCAGATGCTCATGGGCACCTCCACCGCCGGAATCGCGCACGCCGCCATCGCGGCGGACCGCCTGGGCATCCCCATGGGCTACGTTCGTGGCTCCGCCAAGGACCACGGGCGCCAGAACCAGATCGAGGGTCGCCTCGAGCCCGGTCAGAAGGTCGTGGTGATCGAGGACCTCATCTCGACCGGTGGAAGCGTCCTGGACTGCGTCAACCCCCTGCGGGAGGCGGGAGCGGACGTCCTGGGCGTCGTGAGCATCTTCACCTACGGCATGCGGCGCGGGCTTGACCGCCTGGCTGCGGCAAACGTCACCAACACCAGCCTCTGCGACCTGGACGCGCTGGTCGAGGTGGCCGTGGAGGAGGGCTACATCGAGCCTGGTGACAAGGCTCGCCTGCTCGCCTTCCGTGACGACCCCTCCGACCAGAGCTGGATGAGGGGGTAGCCCGGCGCGCCGCGCTTTGGAGTCCATGACTTGAGACGTGAGGGAAGGCATAGGGGGCAAGGGGAGAGAGGCTCCCGCCATGGCCGCGTCCGCTCCAGGAGGGCGGCCGCGCGCTCTGCCGTGCGACGTCCGCTCGCCGCTGCCGTGAGGAGGATGCCTCCCCGGCCGCAGCGCATGGCCCGTCGCCTGCATCGCTGGCTCAGAAGGTCTCTGCTCTGGCTCATCGATGCCAGGCCGCTCTCGTACGGCGTGATGGCCTTGGGAGCGTTGTTGCTGGTGCTAGCCTTGCTGGGTCTGGGCTCCTGCGTGCGTGGATGCGTGGCCGGTGGCGCGGGCGGCGGGCGGGCGACGTCCGACGCGGGGTCCGCGGGCGAGGTGGCCGATGTCCGGAGCTGGCAGCTGCCTGCGAGCTTCGACGCGCAGCTCTCCTCTCGCCTGCAGGAGCTGGGGCGCGAGGATGTTCGCGTCGCAAAGGCGCTGGACAATCTTGACGCCTACGCGAAGGTGGGCAACGGTGGCGCGTACGAACAGCAGAAGCTGCTCAAGCTGGCGGCGGATGACCCCGCTGCCATCGACTTCGTCGCGGACCTGCCAGAGAGCTATCCGCGGGCCAGGTCCGAGGAGTATGCGTCCGGCGTGACCAAGGGCGTCGTGCCCCGGCTGTACCAGTGGGACAAGCGTTGGGGTTACACGGAATACTGCGGCCGAGACTTTGGCACCACGGGCTGCTGTCCGACGTCGTTCTCGATGGTGTACATGGCCGTGACGGGGAAGACCGACGTTACGCCTGGCGTTGCGGGCGAGCTGGCGCAGGAGCTCGACATGGTGGACGACGACGCGGGCACCTACGGCGACTTCATCCCCACGGCGGCGGAGCGCTACGGGCTCGAGTGCCGGGAGGTGGGCAGGTCGGTCGAGGTGATCAAGGCTGAGCTGCAAAGCGGGCACGTGCTCATCGCCAACGTGGGACCGGGGGACTTCACCACGGCGGGCCACTTCATCGTGCTCACGGTTTGGAACGCGGACGGGAGCGTGTCCATCTGCGACCCGTACTCGTCGGTGAGGTCGGGACAGACCTGGGACCCGGAGCGCCTGGTCGGCCAGACGATGCGCCTGCATAGCTTCAAGCTGTAGTGGGGGCTGGGTGTGCGTGCCACTCGCTTGCGCCGGACACGCGCCAACGCACGCCATTGTCATCGAGCACGCAGTTGCGCACAGGTGTCGTCGTAAAAGTGCAGGTCAAATTTTTCGACATGTGCGTTGGGGCGTGCGGGATGAATTAGCTGTGCGTTGGGGCGTGCGCGACACGTGGAGACGTGCGTTGGAGCGTGCTTGATGCACGACGGTGCTCCGACCCCCTCCCACAACGTCCGATGCGTCGATTGGCTTCGCGACTACGTCCAACGCGTCAGTTAAATCGTCGACTACGTCCAACGCGTCTGAGCGCGAAATTTTACCTGCGGGTTTGCGAGGCGAGAGACGCGTTCGACGTAGCCGCGGCCAGATTGCGCGCGTTGGACGTACTTGCTGCCCAAGTGCGCGCGTTCGACGCACTCGCGCCCTGTCGCCTATCGTCCGCATACAAAAAGACCCCGGCGGAGAGAAAACCCTCCGTCGGGGTCCGAGTCTCAATCCAACTTCGTGGGCTCCTCTCGCCTGCACGAAGCCGAGTACGCTGCGTGCCTGCCGCGCCGCGTGTCTCGCCCGCTACTCGCCCTTGCCGGTGAGCGCGGCGGTCATGGCAGCGGCGGCCTTCTTGCCGGCGCCCATGGCCAGGATGACGGTGGCGGCACCGGTGACGATGTCTCCGCCGGCCCAGATTCTGGGGTTGCTCGTCTGGCCGTTCTCGTCGGCCTCGATGTAGCCCCACTTGTTGAGCTCCATGCCGCCGATCAGCTTGGCGAAGGGGTTCGCGTTGGTGCCGATGGCCGAGATGGCCACGTCGCAGGGAATCTCCTCGATCGCGCCCTCGATGGGCACGGGGCGGCGGCGGCCGGAGTCGTCGGGCTCGCCGAGCTCCATCTTCTGCACGCGCACGGCACAGACGTTGCCGTCCTCGCCGGCGACGAACTCCAGCGGCGAGACCAGGGGCATGACCTCGACGCCCTCGGCCTTGGCGTGGTGCAGCTCGGCCTTACGGGCGGGCATCTCGTCCTCGGTGCGTCGGTAGGCGATGACCGCGCGCTCGGCACCCAGGCGCTTCGCGGTGCGCACGGCGTCCATGGCCACGTTGCCGCCGCCAAAGACGACGACGTTCTTGCCGTGCTTGGTGGGGGTGTCGTACTCGGGGAAGCCGTTCGCCTTCATGAGGTTGACGCGAGTCAGGTACTCGTTGGCGAAGAACACGTTGGGCAGGTTCTCGCCGGGGATGTTGAGGAACTTGGGCAGTCCGGCGCCGGTGGCCACGTAGATGGCGTCGAAGCCCTTCTCGCCCAGAAGCTCCTCCGCGTCGGCCAGGCGGCCCATGACGGAGTTGAACTCGAACTTGACGCCCATCTCCTTGAGCCCGTCAATCTCGCGCTTGACGACGGCCTTGGGAAGGCGGAACTCGGGAATGCCGTAGACCAGCACGCCGCCGCCGGTGAAGAAGGCCTCGAAGACGGTGACGTCGAAGCCGTTGCGGGCCAGCTCGCCGGCGCAGGTGATGCCGGAGGGGCCGGAGCCGATGACGGCGACCTTCATGCCGTTCTTGGGTGCCATCTGGGGTGCGCTGGCAAGCTCGGGCTGGTCGCCCAGGAAGCGCTCAAGCTGGCCGATGGCCACGGGATCGCCCTTCTTGCCGCGAATGCACATGCCCTCGCACTGGCTCTCCTGCGGGCAGACGCGGCCGCAGATGGCGGGGAGCATGGACTGCTCGCGGATGACGTCGAGTCCCTTGCCGTACTCCTTGTCGTAGATGGCCTCGATGAAGGCGGGGATGTTGATGTTGACGGGGCAGCCCTGGACGCAGAGGGGCTTCTTGCACCTCATGCAGCGCGCGGCCTCGGCCACGGCCATCTCCTCGGTGAAGCCCTTGTCGACGGGACGGAAGTCGAGCGCGCGCTCAGCGGCGGGCTCCTCGTTGTCTGCGGTGCGGGGCGCCTTCATGTCGGCGACCCAACGGCCGTTTACCTCTGGCATGCGCAGTTCGCCTCCTCATAGGCCTTGAGGGACTGGCCCTCCTCGGTGCGGTACGCGGCCTGACGGGCGCGCAGGTCGTTCCAGTCGACCTTGGTGGCGTCGAAGTCGGGGCCGTCGACGCAGGCGAACTTGGTCTGGCCGTCCACCTCGACGCGGCAACAGCCGCACATGCCTGTACCGTCGACCATGATGGGGTTGAGCGAGGCGATGATGGGGGTGCCGTA
Source organism: uncultured Olsenella sp. (assembly GCF_959602185.1). NCBI lineage: Bacteria > Bacillati > Actinomycetota > Coriobacteriia > Coriobacteriales > Atopobiaceae > Olsenella > uncultured Olsenella sp. The sequence continues at coordinate 44,896 of NZ_CAUGRZ010000003.1, read as the reverse complement.
CTTCTCGGCAGTAAGGGTGGAGAACTTCATCATGGGCACGGGGCCGACGCAGAAGACCTGGTCGACGGCCTTGTCCTGGAGCAGGCGCTCCAGGGGTGCGGTGACGACGCCCTTCTCGCCATAGGAGCCGTCATCCGTGGTGATGTGGATGTGGTCCTCGGGCAGGATGGAGCGGAACTGCTCCTCGAGCAGCAGCAGGTCCTTGGTGCGGGCGCCCATGATGGCGTGGACCTCGTGGCCGGTTGCCGCGAGCTGGCGCGCGACGGGGAAGGCGATGGCCAGGCCCACGCCGCCGCCGATGACGGCCCACTTGCCGGGGCCCATCTCGGTGGGCTGGCCCAGGGGTCCGGTGACGTCCTGCAGCTCGTCGCCCGCCTCGTAGCTGGAGAGCATCTGGGTGGTCTTGCCGATCACCATGAAGATGAACTCGACCCAGCCCTCCTCGGGGTTCCAGTCCGCGAAGGTGAACGGCACGCGCTCGCCCTTCTCGTTGGCGCGCACCATGAGGAACTGGCCGGCATGCGCGTGCTTGGCCATCTCGGGCGCCTCGATGCGGAACTTGAACACCTTCTCCGAGAACTGAGTCTTCTCGAGGATCTTGTACATCAAATGGCTCCTCTCCTGAAGCATCATTCGTACAGCGGACTGGCGAGCCGCTCTCCCCCAATTGCGGCGGCCTCGTCCATTTTATGCTCAAAGGGTCCGCTTGCGTACGTAACTTCGCCTTTTGCCGATTTATTCAGCTCTGGTGAGAGGGGCGTCGCGGCCGTTGCCGCAGGGGAGTTCCGGTCCTACTCCGGACGGGCGTCCAGCGTCCTGCTGATGCGACAGTCGGGGACGAACCAGATGACGTTGACGATGAAGTACATGGCGAGGGCGACCCACGGGAGCCAGAGCGACACGATGGCACCCGCGGCATAGAGCAGGGCGTGGTTCGCCCACATCACCTTGCCGTTCACGTTCTTGATGACGTGGAGGAGGTGATGGTGGTTGCCCCAGTAGATGGCGATGACGATGAAGCTCATCAGGTAGCAGAGGAGGCTGGGGACGAAGGCGAGGAGGTCGCGGTAGGTCCCGCCGTCGGGGGCGTGGAAGGTCAGGAGGATGATGGTGATGAATATGGCGATGCAGCCATCCGAGAACGCCTCGAGCTTGTCGGTTTCCATGCGTTGCCCTCCCCCGGAATGCGGTCGCGCGAAGACGCCCGGCCGTTCCAGCGCTGTCCGTTTGGACGTGCCAGTCGTACGCGTCGTCTAGTCCCAGCTCACGTTCCCGTCGAGGCAGCGCTCGGCCAGGTCCGCCGCGTCTTGCGCGGTGAGCCTGAACTCGTCCAGGAAGCCGCCCTTGAGCTGGCGGAGGGCGTAGTCTGCCACGCTCATCTTTCCCGGGGGCCTGCCCACGCCGAAGCGCAGCCTGGCGAAGTCGCGCGTGCCCAGCTTGTCCGCGACGGAGCGGAGTCCGTTGTGCGCGTTGAGGCCACCGCCAAACTTGGCGCGCACCTGGCCCTGCGGGAGGTCCACCTCGTCGTGGACCACCAGGACCTCCTGCGGTCCCACGCGCAGCTCCCTCATGAGCTTCGAGAGCGGGCCGCCGCTGGTGTTCATGTAGCTCTGCGGCTTTGCGAGGACGACCTCGCGCGCCTCTCCCGCCGACGTCCAGCCGATGCGCGCGACGTCGCAGCCCGCCTGGCTCTTCCAGTAGCGCACGCCCGCGCGCTCGGCCAGCAGGTCGACGGTCGCGAAGCCCGCGTTGTGTCGGGTCTCGGCGTATTCGGGACCGGGGTTTCCCAGCCCGCAGATGAGGGAAATCTGCTTGGGTGCCTTGGGTGCCGCCTTCATGCCAGCCTCTCTTGCGTAGCCGTTCGTTGCAAAGAGCATAGCGCAGGGGAGAGGCACCTCGTCCAGGACCTGTGCTGTCGTATCATGCGGACGCAGGAGAGCGTCGGAAGGCGGTACCATGGGCAAGGTTCTTGTCACGGGCTTCGAGCCCTTTGGGGGAGAGGCGACTAACCCGTCCTGGGAGGCGGTCCGATCGCTTCCGGATACCATCCTGGGTAGGGAGCTCGTGCGCGTCGTGCTTCCCGTGGAGTTCGGCGGCGCCTTCGCGAGGCTGCGCGAGGAGCTGGAGGCCTGTGACGCCGAACTGGTGCTCTGCGTGGGCCAGGCGGGCGGGCGCTCCAAGGTCATGCCGGAGTTCGTGGGCATCAACTGGCGTGACGCACGCATTCCGGACAACGTCGGCAGGCAGCCCCTTGGCGAGCGCATCCTCGAGGGTGCCCCGGACGCGCTTTTCTCCACCCTGCCTGTGGCGGGCATGGCGCGCGCGGCCGCTGACGGCGGCGTGCCTGCGGCGGTCTCGTACACGGCCGGGACCTACGTGTGCAACGAGCTTCTCTTCTGCCTGTTGGACTGCCTGCGCGGCGGGAGGCCGGGCGTGAGGGGCGGCTTCGTCCACTTGCCCTACCTGCCCCAGCAGGCTGCGGCGCTTGGGTCGGACGTGCCCAGCATGTCGCTGGACGTTGCCACGCGTGGGCTTGAGCTCATGCTGGGGGCCTGCCTCGAGGCGTGAGGCGCGCCTCTCTCGCCTGACGTTTGCCGTGCACGCCATGCGTCACGCGCGCCATTGCCCGCGTACGGCTCATCGCTCACGCTCGAACGCACGCACCCGACCGCCGGGCACGCTCGAACGCACGCACGCCTCGTCGCTCACGCTCAAACGCACATGCCGCATCGCGTTTGCCCAGTTGATGGGACTGGCTCATGTGCGCAAGAGCGTGCTCGCTGGCAATCTCGTGCGTAACGGCGTGAACGTCGAACCATGCGCGCCCGGGTCCAGCGCCATCGCCTGCGCCTACGCTCCTACAGCGTGATCTGTGGGTACAGCTTCTCGTAGTCGTCCAGCGCTGCGTTCTTGTTGGAGCCGTCCAGGTTCCCGGCAGAGATCGGTCCCAAGATCTCTGACTGGTGGGGCTCCGGGTCCGGGTAGCGCAGGTCAACCTGCCAGGCGGAGTCCATCACCGTGACACGGCTCAGGTGGTCCTGGTAGCACTGGCGGATCTGCGAGAGCTGCGTGGTCCACGCGGACCCCTCCGGTGCCGTCATCTTGCCCAGGGAGTCCACCTTGCCTTGGAGCTCGACCTTGAGGCTGGAGCAGCTGCTGGCAAGGCTGCGCCTGAGGTCCATGTCCTTGGAGAGGAACGACGCGTTGAAGTTCGAGGCCGCGTCACGCACGCGCGCGTCGTAGTCGGAGAGCACGTTGTAGTACGAGACCAGGGAGTCGTGGAAGGCGCTGTCCTGCTGGTCGAGGGACTCCTTCTTGGCCTTCTCCTCCTGGGCCTCGGCCTCCTCTTCCTTCTTCTTGGCCTCTGCCTCGGCCCCCGCCTTGTCGTCCTCCTGCTTCCTCGAGGCGTCGCCGTTTGCCTCGCCATCGGAGTCACCCTGTTGCTGGCCCTGCTGGGCTTGCCCATCGTTGCCGCCCGTGCCCGTGCCCGACAGCCACGCGTGGGCGAGTGCGGCCACGAGGGCGAGGGCCACCAGCGCCGCCACGACGACGGCGATGACGACGATGGTCCTGTGGCGGTTGTCGCCGCCTGCGACGGCGGAGGTCGCCCGTGCATAGGGAGCCTGCGCAAACGCAGCCTGGGGATGGGGACTGCCGGGCCCCACGGGCACGTAAGGCTGGGCTCCCGCAGGCTGCATGGGAGCGGCCTCCCCGGGAGCCGCGAGCCGCTGCGTCTGGTCGGGCTGGGGCTCCGTTGCCGAAGCGTCACTCGTGGGCTCGGTAGCGCCGCCGTCGACGAGGGCCTGCACGGGCGCTCCGCAGTTGGTGCAGAAGCGGGCGCCCTCCTGGAGGGGAGCCCCGCAGTTGACGCAAAAGTTGTTTCCGGCCATCGCTTCCTCCGTGAGCTCGCGTGGGCAAGGCTTCATGGCAGGTACCATGGTTGGCTGGGCTATCGTCCGACCCGTCCGCGCCTCGAGGCGCCCGAACGTCAAAGACCTGCGTACGTGAGGCGTGAACATGCACCATTCCAGAATAGCCCTTGTCGCCCTCGCCACCCTCGCGGCAGTCGCCCCCTGCCTCCTGGGCGCCTGCTCGCCTCGGGTCGTGAGTGGCCCGGGCGCGGCGGAAGGCCAGGCAAGCCAGCCTGGCGCGTCGGACCAGGCCACGGCGGGACAGAAGACGGCGTGGCCCACGGTGAGCGACGCGTCCCCGGGCGACTCCTCGTCGGGCACGTGGCCGCGGGACTCAGCCCCCATCCAGGCGGCGGTCGAGGCGGCGCTCGCCGGCCACTCCGGAAGCGCCTACGTCGCCTACGAGTCGGTGGATGGCAGCACCACGGGATTCTCCCTTGGGGGAGAGGAGCGCGTCCCCTCGGCCAGCATGATAAAGACTGCGGTCATGGCGACGCTCTTGCAGGAGGCCCAGGACGGCCGCATCTCGCTTGCGGATGGCACCATCCTGCGCGGTCAGGACCGCGTGGCGGGCTCGGGCGTAGTGCAGGGCATGCGCGCGGGCACCTGGCTCAGCTATGGGCAGCTTGCGGCATACATGATCGGACAGAGCGACAACATGGCCACCAACCTGCTCATCGACGCCCTGGGCATGGATGCGGTGAACGAGGAGTGCCAGCGGCTTGGGCTTGCCGACACGAGCCTCCGCCGCAAGATGATGGACACGGCTGCGGCCACCTCCGGGCGCGAGAACTACACGAGCGCGAGCGACCAGGCGAGGCTGCTGCTCATGGTGGCGCGCGGGGAGCTCGTGAGCCCTGAGGCCTCCGAGCGCGCCTTGGGTTGGCTCGAGGACCAGGCGGACACGCGAGGCCTGGCGCAGGGGCTGCCGGATGGGGTCGCGTTCGCGCACAAGACGGGGAGCTTGGACGGCGTGCGCCACGACGGCGGCATCGTCCTGGGAGACCACCCCTACGTGTTCGTCGTCATGACCACGGGGATGGACCAGGGCCAGGCGGACGCCCTCATGGCGCGCGTCTCGACCGCCGTCTGGGAGGCGGTGCGGGAGCCCTAGCCCCCCGGCGCGGACGCAGGCCGTTCTCGCCTGCACGCCGCACCCCATCGTCGCGCGCCCTCGCCCCACTTCCCAGAGAAGAAGGGCGCTCCGGCCGAAGCCGGGGTGCCCAAGGGGTCGAGCTCAGGAACCGAAGCAAGCTACAGGGCGCATGTTGCCCATGCTCGCTGCCGGTGGTTTGCGCTTCTGGCAGCGCTACATCTCGGAGTTGCCGCCAAACACGCCGGACACGGGGGTGTTCACGTACACGGCGTAGATCGCGTCGGCCAGCTCCTGCGCGACGGACACGGTCTTGATCTTGGAGCCGGGCTGGTTGGCCACAGCGCAGGGGATGGCGTCAGACACCACGCACTCCACGATGGGGGCGCTCTCGATGCGCTCGACGGCCTGGCCCGAGAAGATGCCATGGGTGGCGCTGATGTAGATGTCGCCCGCGCCCATCTCCTTGAGCTTGTTGATCGACCCCACCAGGGTGCCCGCGGTGTCGATCATGTCGTCGTTGATGATGCAGGTCTTGCCCTTGATGTTGCCAATGATGCCCATGACCTCGGCGGCGTTGTGCTTGGGGCGGCTCTTGTGGGCGATGGCGACCTCGCAGCCCAGGTAGTCGCTGAGCTTCTTGGCGACCTTCGCGCGGCCCATGTCGGGCGAGACCACGACGGTGTTCTCCCAGTCGAAGTCCTTCTCCTTGAAGTAGTCGCCAAAGAGGTAGAGGGCGGTGAGGTGGGTTACGGGGATGTCGAAGAAGCCCTGGATCTGGTTGGAGTGCAGGTCAAGCGTGATCACGCGGTCCACACCGGCGGCCTCGAGCAGGTTGGCCACCAGGCGGGCGGTGATGGGCTCGCGCGGCGCGGCCTTGCGGTCCTGGCGCGCGTAGCCGTAGTGGGGGATGACCACGGTGAAGTTGTCCGCGGAGGCGCGCGTGGCCGCGTCTGCCACGATCAGCGTCTCCATGAGCAGGTCGTTGACGTTGGGGCCGGCCAGGGTCTGGATGAAGAAGACCTCGTCGCCGCGGACGGACTCCACGAAGCGCGCGTAGGTCTCGCCGTTTGCGAACTTCTCCAGGTGCAGGCCCTGCAGTTCGAGGTGCAGGATCTTGGCGACCCGCTTCGACAGCTCCGGGTTACCGGTGCCGGAGAAGAGCTTTATCTCCTTCTCGACGTTGAGCGGCTTGCACAGGTTCTCGTACATCTACTCCTCTTTCCCAAGTCTCTCCCAGTACTGATCCGCCCAGCCCTCCTGGACGTACTGCCTCGAGCGCTCCAGCGAGAGGGCTCCCGCCGGCACGTCTCTGGTGATGCACGAACTCGCGCCGATGAGCGCGTTGTCGCCAATGGTCACGGGGGCCACCATCATGGTGTCGGAGCCCACGAAGACGTGGTCTCCGATCTGGGTGTGGCTCTTGTGCTTCCCGTCGTAGTTGCAGGTGATGGAGCCGCCGCCGATGTTGACGTCGCGGCCTAGGGTCGCGTCACCGATGTAGGAGAGGTGCGGCACCTTCGAGTTCTCGCCCACCTCGGAGCCCTTTATCTCGACGTGGGTGCCTGCCTTGGCACCCTTGTGGAAGTGGGCGCCGCCGCGCAGGTAGGCGCGCGGGCCACACTTGACCTCGTCGTCGATCGCGGAGTCCACGATGATCGTCTCGTCCACCAGGCAGCCGTCGCCCACGCTCGCGTTGACGAGCCGGCTGTTGGGGCCCACGACGCAGTCGGAGCCCACGTGGCTCCTTCCCCACACGAAGGTCTGGGGCAGGAGCTCGGTGTCCTGGCCGACGGTCGCCTCGGGTCCCACCCAGACCTGCTCGGGGTCCATCATGGTGACGCCGGCGGCCATGAGGCCCTCGTTGATGCGGCGCTGCATGATCTTGGTCACGGCGGCGAGCTGCGATCGGCTGTTGACGCCCAGGAGCTCGCCGGCGTCCTCGCAGTGCACGGCGCTCACGGGCTCGCCCATCTGGGCGTAGATGCCCACCATGTCGGTGATGTAGTACTCGCCCTGGACGTTGTCGTTGCCGATCTTGTCCAGGTTCTGGGTCAGGCGGCGTCCGCAGAAGCAGTAGAGGCCGGAGTTGCACTCCCTGAGGGCCTCGCGCTGCCCGGGGGTGCAGTCCTTGTGCTCGATGATGGCCTTGACCTGGCCGTCCTCGCTCAGGATGCGGCCGTAGCCCGTGGGGTCGTCCGGCGTCATGGTGAGCACGGTGCACGCGGCGTGCGTGTCTCTCGCCTGGTCGATGAGCGACCTGATGGTCTGGGGGCGCACCAGCGGGGTGTCGCCGTACATCACCACGGTGGGTCCCTCGAAGGCACCGAGGGCGTCGCGCGCCACGCGGACGGCATGGCCGGTGCCCAGGCGCTCGGCCTGCTCGACGAACTCGACGCTTGCGCCCAGCTCGTCATGGGCGAAGTAGTCGCGCACCTCGTCGGCGCCGTTGCCCACGACCACGACGATGCGCTCGACCCCCGCCTTGCGGGCGGAGTCGGCGGCCCACCAGATCATGGGGTGGTCGAGCATCTTGTGCATTACCTTGGGATGGCGAGACTTCATGCGCGTTCCCTCGCCGGCGGCGAGGATGATCGCGGTTACGGGCATGTAGGGCCTCCAACGATGAACGGTCTCGGTTTTGCCGCGTCGCGGCAGGACACGACAGTCTCATCATAACGCGCTCGCGTTGTCGGGGAGAAACGTCGGTTTGCGGGCAGCGGATTGCTCAGACGATGAACACATGGGAACGCGCGGGTGCCATGGGGTACGGGGTGAGGCGTCGTGCCGACCATCCGAGGCTCGTGTGCGTAATGCCGCGCCGGCATCGGGGGACTCGCATGTCTTCCACATCCCGCGATGGCGTGCGAGCCCCGTGTGGCGTGCGTGCCCTATGTGGCGTGCGAGCCCCGTGTGGCGTGCGAGCCCCGAAGTGAGTGGTTTCGCCCCTCTCGGCTGCGCAAGAATCACCCACTTCGACCTCGGCGTGGTCGTCCGCCCACCCACATCGGCGTTCCGGCGCGCCGCGGGCGAAGTGGGTTGTTGCAAGGCTCCGCCAGGCGAGAGAACCACCCACCTTGGGCCTGCGGTGGCAACCTACCACCCACTTCAAACTTGCGGCGGCATCTTGGCCGCTCACATTGTCACCTTTGCGCGGGAAGCCTGTGGCGGGTTCCTCTCTTTGCGCGGGAAGCCCGTGGCGGGTTCCTCTCGTCAGCCCAAAGCGATCCTTCTGCCGGATCGAGACGGCCCGCCGGGCTTGCCTTTGGCGGTGAAGGGGTTCAAGATGGTCCGTGCTCGGGTATACATGCGTCGAGGCATGGGCACGCAGCGAACCCGCGTGCCGCACACGCCGTTGCGCCAGGGATGGCCCGGCAGGCTTTCAGGCAAGGCGAGAGGGACGGGAGTCCCCGACCCCAAGGAGGTGCTCCATGGACGTCGGTCTTGGTCACAGTCGATCATGTAATTTCCGAGAGGGGGCGCCTGCCCGCGCCTTTGTCGCGTCGCGTCTGAGCTAGCAAGCCCGAGTGCATGCGCCCCCTGACCCTGGTTTCCGCCACGCAGGCGGGACCAGCTGGAGGGAGGGGGCCATAGCATGTCCCTAATCAACGTCGGCACCGCCGGGGAGCTGAGGCTCTCCTGGCTGCGCCACCTCGCAACCCTGTCCATCGACCAGGCGTTCGACGAGCTCAAGAGCCATGAGGCGGGCCTCGGGCCCGAGGAGGTCGAGGAGTCCCGCACCGAGTGGGGCGCCAACGTGGTGGGCGCGCCCGACCGGCCGTCCGTCCTCTCTCGTCTGCTGTCCGTGTTCTCGGACCCCTTCACTGACATCCTCGTCGTGCTGGCCATCGTCTCGTTCGTGACTGACGTCGCATTTGCCCAGCCTGGCCAGCGCGACCCATCCACCACCCTCATCATCCTGGTCATGGTGGGCATCTCGGTCCTCATGCGCGAGGTGCAGGAGCGCCGCAGCGCAAACGCCGCGGAGGCGCTGGCGCGCTCGATCCAGACCACCTGCTGCGTCGAGCGCGCGGACGCCGGACGCGCCGAGCTCCCGCTCGACCAGGTCGTGGTGGGCGACGTCATCCACCTGCGCGCGGGCGACATCGTCCCCGCCGACGTGCGCCTCACCCACGCGCGCGACCTCTTCGTCAGCCAGGCCTCCCTCACGGGCGAGAGCGCTCCCGTCGAGCGCTGCGCCGCCGCGCTGGACGAGTGCGCTGCCGCCAGCCGGGAGGTCACCGACCTGCCCAACGTCGCCCTCATGGGGTCCACCGTCATCTCGGGCGGGGCTAGCTGCGTCGTGGTCGCCGTGGGAGAGGGGACCGCCTTCGGACGCGTTGCCAGCTCGCTTGGAGAGGTGCGTCCCAAGGGCGCCTACCAGCGCAGCCTTGACGAGGTTGGCGCGCTCTTCATGAGGATGACCCTGGTCATCGCCCCTCTGGTCCTGCTTGCGAACGGCCTCACCAAGGGGGACTGGCTCGCCGCCCTGCTCTTCGCCTCGAGCGTCGCCGTGGGACTCACGCCCGAGATGCTGCCCATGATCGTGACCGCCTGCCTGGCCAAGGGCGCTCAGGACCTGAGCCGCGGCAAGGCCATCGTGAAGCGCCTCGACGCCGTGCAGAACCTGGGTTCGATCGACGTCCTCTGCACCGACAAGACGGGCACCCTCACCGAGAACCGCGTCGTCCTGGAGCGCCACCTAGACGCCCTGGGCCGGGAGGACGACCGCGTGCTCTTCGAGGCCTTCCTCAACAGCTTCTTCGAGACCGGCCTGCGCAACCTCGTCGACTCCGCCATCATCCGCCGCACGCAGGAGCTGAGCGCGGCGGCGAGGGACGCGGGCGAGAGTGACGAGGCCGGCGTGGTCGCGACTGGCGTCGCCATGACGTCGGGCGCGCGCGACCTGCCCAGCGCCGACGAGCTCGCCGAGCGCTACACGCTGGTGGACGAGCTTCCCTTCGACTTCGAGCGTCGCCTGGTGAGCGTCGTGGTGGGGGACGAGCGGGGCAGGACCCACATGATCACCAAGGGCGCGGTCGAGGAAGTGCTCGCGGCCTGCAGCGAGGTCGACCTGGGCGGGGAGGCGTGCGCGCTGGGTGACGACCTGCGCACGCAGGTCATGGAGCGGGCGGCGGCCATGGCGAGCGAGGGCATGCGCGTCCTCGGCGTGGCGCGCAAGGCCGAGCCTGCGGGCGTGCGCGTCCTGAGCACCAAGGACGAGCGCGACATGCGCTTCATCGGCTTCCTCGCCTTCCTCGACCCGCCCAAGGAGTCGAGCAAGACCGCCATCGCCGCCCTGGCCTCGCACGGCGTGGGGACCAAGGTGCTCACGGGGGACTCCGCCCGAGTCGCCGTCCACGTGTGCCGTGCCATCGGCCTGGACGTGGGCGGCGTGCTGGAGGGGTCAGACGTGGAGGCCATGGACGACGCCCGGCTTGCGCAGGCGGCCGAGGACGTCACCGTGTTCGCCAAGCTCGCGCCCGACCAGAAGGCTCGTGTGGTGGCCGCGCTGCGTGCCAACGGACACGTGGTGGGCTACATGGGGGATGGCGTGAACGACGCCCCCGCTATGCGCCAGAGCGACTGTGGCATCAGCGTGGAGGGGGCGACCGACGTCGCGCGCGAGACGGCGGACATCATCCTCCTCGAGAAGGACCTCATGGTGCTGGAGAGGGGCATCATGGCCGGTCGTCACACCTTCGCAAACATGGAGAAGTATGTGCGCATCGCTGCCAGCTCGAACTTCGGGAACGTCTTCAGCGTGCTCGCCGCGTCGTTGTTCCTGCCCTTCCTGCCCATGCGTGCCACCCAGATGCTCCTGCTCAACCTGCTCTCCGACATCGCCTGCACGGCGATTCCCTGGGACAACGTGGACGAGGAGTCCGTGGCCGCGCCCAACGGCTGGGACGTGGGCTCGCTGAGCGGCTACATGAGGCGGATCGGGCCCGTGAGCTCGGCGTTCGACCTTCTCACCTTTGGCCTGCTCTTCTTCTGGGTCTGCCCTGCCGTCGCGGGTGGCAGTTGGGCGGAGCTCGCGGCGGCCGGCGCGGGGATGGCGGCACGGCGCGCCCTCTTCGTGGCGGTCTTCCAGGGCGCCTGGTTCACGGAGAGCCTGGTCACGCAGCTCCTGGCCGTGCAGGTCATGCGCACGCGCAGGCTGCCCTTCGTCCAGAGCCGCGCCTCCTGGCGCGTGACCCTGGTCGCCGTCGCGGTGGGGCTCCTGGGTGCATGGCTGCCCCTCTCGCCTCTGGCCGAGCCGCTGGACTTCGCCGCGCTTCCCGCGTGGGGGCTGGGGGTCGTGGCCGTCGTCTGCGTGGCATACGCGCTTGTGGCAATGGTGGCGAACCGCCTCGTCCTGGTGCGGGGCGTGCGAGGGCGTGCCCGCGGCTAGCGACTGGCCTCGGCTCGCCTGCTGACCCGCGACCCACTTGCTGACCCGCGACCTACTTGCTGGCTCGCGACCCACTTGCTGGCCCACGACCTACTTGCTGGCGCGCGACCCACTTCGGGCCTCCCGCGCGCCGGATTCGGAGTGGGTTGGCGGACGACCATGGCGGGCTCGAAGTGGGCGGGCGAGCTGCCGTGCCATGCTCGAAGTGGGCGGGCGAGTCGTCACGCCACGTCCGAAGTGGGTGGTTCTCTCGCGGGCGAGAAGGGCGTAACCACTCACTTCGGCGTTAGCGCGCGAGAGGCGAGAAATGGGTGAGTGAGTTGCTGTCGCGCGCTCGAAGTGGGTGGTTTTCTCGCCTTCAAGGGGACGGAAATCACCCACTTCGGGCTTCCTGTGCCGGTGATGTGCCGCCTGCGCCTCCCACAGCCGAAGTGAGCGCAGCCCGCGCCACGCGCCCCACAGCCGAAGTGAGCGCAGCCCGCGCCTCCTACAGCCGAGGTGAGCCCAGCCCGCACCGCGCCTCCTGCCACCCGCGTCCCGACGTCCGGTGGCACCCGTCCGCAAGATGCTTGACCAGATGATGAACGCGAGGAGAAGCCCCTCCCATGTTTCGGGAGCGTCACCTACTCAGGGCGCCCGCAAGGGCGAGAGTACACTGTGCATCGCGGCGGAGGTGACGCCTGGGACGCTCCCGGGCCGCACCCGCGCGAACCACAAACAAGGCAAGGAGGGCCACATGCAGAAGAAGGACCTGGACTGGGAGCACCTCAGCTTCAGCTACATGCCCACGGACTACAGCTACGTCTCGAACTACAAGGATGGTGCCTGGGACGAGGGCGCGCTTACCACCGACCACAGCATCACGCTCTCCGAGTGCGCGGGCATCTTCCATTACTGCCAGGAGGTCTTCGAGGGCCTCAAGGCGTACACCACCAAGAACGGCGACGTGGTCTGCTTCCGTCCCGACCAGAACGCCGCCCGCATGGCCGGTTCCGCCAGGCGCATCGTGATGCCGCCCTTCCCCGAGGACCGCTTCGTCGACGCCGTCGAGAAGGTCGTACGCGCCAACGCCGCATGGGTGCCGCCCTACGGCTCTGGCGCCACGCTGTACGTGCGCCCGCTCATGATCGCCACCGGTGACGTCATCGGCGTCAAGCCCGCCGACGAGTACCAGTTCCGCATCCTCGTGACCCCCGTTGGCCCGTACTACTCCGGCGGCGTCAGGCCTGTCGCGGTCAAGGTCTCGGAGTACGACCGCGCAGCTCCCCATGGTACCGGCAACATCAAGGCCGGCCTCAACTACGCCATGTCGCTGTATCCCAGCGTCGAGGCGCATGCCGAGGGCTACGCCGACAACATGTTCCTCGACCCCGAGACCCGCACCTTCGTAGAGGAGTCCGGCGGCGCCAACTTCCTCTTCGTCAAGAAGGACGGCACGCTGGTGGTTCCCCAGTCTGCGACCGACTCGATCCTGCCCTCCATCACGCGCCGCTCGCTGGTGGATGTGGCCCAGAACATGCTGGGCATGACCGTCGAGCAGCGTCCCGTGCGCTTCGACGAGATCGGCGAGTTCGTCGAGTGCGGCATGTGCGGCACCGCGGCCGTCATCTCGCCGGTGGGCAAGGTCGTGGGCCCCGATGGCGAGGTCGTCTACGGCATGGACGAGGTCGGACCTGTCATGAGGAAGCTGCGCGAGACCCTGACCGGCATCCAGTCCGGCGAGGTCGAGGACAAGTTCAACTGGGTCCACAAGATCGACGTCGAGTAGGCGAGAGGCGCGCCGGCGTTGCTGCCGTGATGCTCTTCGTCGCGTGAGACATGCCACGCCCCGGGGCTTCGGCCCCGGGGCGCGTGGCGTCGACGTGCGTGATGTGTCCGGGTGCAAGCTCTGCGTGCATAGGGAACGAGCGCAGCGTGGCGCGTGGCGTGCGGTACGAGCATGAATGCGGGTCGTTGGTGAGACAGTGCGGCCGACATCGTACGCGCGTCACTCTCGCCCGAAGCCTCATGCTGTAAGGCTTAGTCTTGCCAGTGTGGACAGTTTTGCCGCCGTGCGGGGCCAATTCAGTCCACGATCGCAAGATTGGGCGGCGCTGCGCCTTCCGGCTTGGTCCAGCCACACCCATCCCGGCACGGCCGTATCCTACTCCCAGACCTCCTTGGCCATGTTGAAGGCGGCCCAGGCCTTGGGCCAGCCGGCATAGAAGGCGGCGTGGGTGATGACCTCGGCGATCTCCTCCTTGGTGATGCCGTTCTTCTTCGCCGTCATCAGGTGGTACTTGAACGACGAGTCGACGAGCCCCTGCGCCATGAGCGCGACCACGGTGACCAGCGAGCGGTCGCGCAGCGAGAGCTCCTCCTCCCGGCTCCACACCTCGCCGAACAGCACGTCGTCGTTGAGCTCCGCGAACTTGGGGGCAAACTCGCCCAGCTGGTCGCGTCCTGCCGTCTGCCTCACTGCCATGCCTGGCCCCTCTCGCCTGATGCCTTTTCTCGATTCGTCTGGGCCGAACGCCCGTCTGCGCGCTTGTCGCGTCCCTGCTCCAGACGCCCTACTTTCCGCTGAACACGGGGAACGCCGCATAGCTGCCGTAGTCGACCGCGTCGTAGCCGCGCAGCGTGTCCATGTCCTCGTCAGAGATCTCGAAGTCCAGCTCGCTGTTCTGGCGCATGTGGTCGGGGTTCGCCGTCTTGGGCAGGGGGAGGGTTTCCAGCTGCAGGTCGTAGCGGATGCAGAGCTGGGCCACGCTCACGCCGTAGCGCTCGGCCATTCCGGCGACCCTCGGGTCGTCCAGGATTGCGCCGTGAGCGACGGGAGAGTACGCCTCGACCAGGATGCCCTTGTCCCGGCAGTGCCGGATGAGCTGCTCCGGGGTGTTGCCCACGTGGACCAGGAGCTGGTTGACCATCGGCCGCACGTCCTCGGCCTCCAGGTTCTGGAGGTCTGCTTCCTCGAAGTTGGCGACGCCGATGGCACGGAGCTTGCCCGCGCGGTACGCATCCTCCAGCGCCTCCCAGGCCTCGCGGTTGCCCTCGGCGTAGCTGCCCTCGCGCCAGTTCGCCCAGGGCTGGGGGCTGTGGATGAGCATGAGGTCGAAGTAGTCGAGGCCTGCCTTTCGCAGCGACTCGTCGATGGCAGCCGCCGCAGTGGCGCGGTCCTTCGACTCGGCCGCCAGCTTGGTGGTCACGAAAAGCTCCTCGCGCGCGACGCTTGCCGTGCGCACGCCCTCGCCCACGCCCCGCTCGTTGCCGTAGGCCTGGGCGGTGTCGAAGTGCCGGTACCCAAGGCGCACGGCCTGCCGCACCGCCTCGGGCGCCTTGCCGTCGTCGATGAACCAGGTTCCCAGCCCCAGCTTGGGAATGCTGACGCCGTTGCTCAGGACGAAGCTCTCTTCAAGGACCATCGTTGGCTCCTCTCGCCATATCTCGCCATAAAGACTCGTTCGTGCCGTTTGCCGCAGACCGTCCCACCCCGCCGCCGCATCGCTCGCTGCGGCGTCATCGCATGTCGTGACGCGGACTGCCTCCGGCGCAACTACAGCGCCAGGTAGTCCTCGTCGCTCACGGCCTCGAGCCACTCGTTGGACGCGTCCTTGCCAGGCACGCCGATGGCAAGGTGAGAGAACCAGCTGTCCCTCTTGGCGCCATGCCAGTGCTTCACCTCGGGCGGGATTGAGACCACGCTGCCCGCCGTCAGCTCCACGGGCTCCTTGCCCCACTCCTGGTACCAGCCCTCTCCGGCCGTGCAGATGAGGATCTGCCCGCCGCCCTCGCTGGCGTGGTGGACGTGCCAGTTGTTGCGGCAGCCCGGCTCGAAGCTCACGTTTGCCACCGCGAGCGAGACCTTGCTCGGGTCCGTCAGCAGCTTGAGGTAGGAGTTGCCCACGAAGTACGCCGCGTACGCGTCGTTGGGCCCTCCCACGCCAAAGGCGTCCGCCTTCTGGAACTCTTCCCCGTCGAGGTACTTCATGTCGCGTCCCCCCTATCTGCGTGCCTCCTGGAAGCCAGCTCGGGGCCATTCCCGGCCCGGGCCACGTGCCGGCGCGCTGCTCACGTGGATATACTGTATGTTCCAGACACTAGCCACAGCCGTGCCCATCTTCAATGGCCACTTGTGCCCAAGGTGGTGCCTTGCGTGGCATGACGGACGTCGCATGGGCCGAGAGGGGGTGTGGGCCATGGATCAGGCGGTCGAGAGGAGCCAGCGCTCGCGGCGTACGCGCGACGCGATCAGGGAGGCGTTTCGCCAGATTGTGGTGGAGGGCAGCCCCGACGCAGTGACCGTCACATCCGTGTCGGAGCGCGCGGGCATACATCGCAAGACTTTCTACCTGCACTACAGCTGCATCGAGGCGCTGTATGAGGACATGGTCGCAGAGGTGTGCCAGCAATACGCCGACGAGGTTTCCAAGCTGCCCGTGCCCTACGACTACAAGAGGCTCACGCGGGTCTTCGTCGACTTCTACACGCGTGACGTCTTTGCCGAGCGGCTCATCTGCGACCCGCGCTGGGCGGACCTCTTCCAGGCCGTGTCGGCACGATCCCTGCGGAGCAACCGGGAGGGCTTCGACCCCTTCGCGTCGTTTCCGCCCGAGGAGAAGGACCTCGTCAACTCCTTTGCCAGCGGTGCCTCGCATGTGATGTTCCGCCGTTGGGTGGAAGGGGGAAGGCTCGTCTCGCCCGAACGGCTTGCCGAGCTCCTGGGCGGCCTGATCGAGGACGGCGTCCGTAGCGTGCGTGACGTCGGCGGAGAACCGGCGGCCCGTCAGGCCACAGCCCAGCAGGCCTCGGCACGGCAGCCGCCAGCCCAGCGGGCCTCGGCACGGTAGCCGCCAGCCCAGCGGGCCTCGGCACGGCAGTCGCAGCCAGGCGAGAGTGGCAGGTGACTGGTTCCCGAATGAGTGACACCAGAAGGCGGATCCTCATCGTCCTGCTCGTGACTTTTGGGATCGCGTGGGCGTATGCGTTCCTTGCGGTGTACCCCATGAGCAGGAGCGCGCTGGCAAGCTACCTGCCCATGGCCACCAAGCTGGTCACGGGGGCGATCATGCTTGCGCCCTCGATCGCCGTCATCGTGACGAGGGCCGTCACGGGGGAGGGGTTCCAGGGCACGTCCCACCTCACCTCGGCGGGCTTCGACAAGACCTGGCGCTATTGGCTTGCGGGATACCTTGGGCCCGTCGTGCTCGCGGCGGTGGGAGCCTGCCTCTACTACCTGGTCGTTCTCGGTGCCTTCGACCCAAGCATGAGCTATGCGCGCGAGGAGCTGCCGCTGCTGGGCAACCTCGACCTCGTGTTCGAGGGAATCCCGTTCGCATTGGGCATCATCGTCGTTGCCCCGATGGCCAACTTCGTCTACTCCTTTGGGGAGGAGTGGGGCTGGAGGGGCTACCTTCTTCCCAAGCTGCTCGAGGAGGGCTCCGTGACCAGGGCGATTCTGGCGAGCGGCCTGGTGTGGGGCGCGTGGAACGCCCCTCTGGTCGTGTTGGGCAGCGAGTACGGAGCGGGCTACGCGGGATTTCCCGTCGCGGGGGTCGTCGCCTGCTGTGCCTACTGCACCGTGGTGGGGGTGTTTCTGAGCTACCTCACGCTGAGGTCGGGCAGTTGCATCCCGGCGACGCTCGCGCACGGCTCGCTCGACGGGACGGCGGGGCTGAGCTATGCCTTCGCGCGGACGGCAGGCAATCCCCTCGTGGGTCCGGCGCCCACGGGCATCCTGGGCGGCGTGGGCTTCGTCGTGGCTGCGGCGCTGCTCCTTGCCAGGCTTCGTCGCCTGGAGAGGGCCGGAGAGCCCCTGCTCGTGGAGGAGTAGCGGCCGGACTGCCGCGTGCCGCCGTCGCGTGCCGTCCGAGTACGCAGGCTCTCGCGTGAGGTTGCCGTGCCGCGCCGGCGAAGTCCGCATGTTGCCGCGTCGCGCCGGCGAAGTCCGCAGAATTCGAAATTTTGCTGACTCGTTTTGCAAGGCCCCAGCTAGCTCACATGCAACTCGGCAAAATTTCAATTTTTGCCGAGTTGGGAAGGATGCCGGACGACTCCACGCGCGACGATTCTGGGCATTGAACGATGGCTCCACGTCGGTGCATGATTATCCCAACGAGCGGGGCGCCGATTGGCCGCATGGTGCGTCCGCCGGCGTCCATGGAGGGGGAGAGGATCATGGCAAAGGTTCTGGTCGCATACTTCTCGGCCACGGGAACCACTGCGCGCGTGGCAAAGACGCTGGCAGACGCCGCGGGGGCCGACCTGCACGAGGTCGCGCCGGCGCGACCCTACAGCAGCGCCGACCTCAACTGGAACGACAGGGCGTCGCGCAGCAGCGTCGAGATGCGGGACGAGTCCTGCCGTCCCGAGCTTGCGGGCGACGACGTCGACCTTTCTGGCTACGACGTCATCTTCGTGGGGTTCCCCGTATGGTGGTACGTCGAGCCGCGCATCGTAGACAGCTTCCTGGAGGCTCACGACTTTTCCGGGAAGACCGTCGTGCCCTTTGCCACCAGCGGCGGAAGTGGTCTGGGCAAGGCTCCGGAGCGCATGCAGCAGCTCGTGCCCGACGCTACGGTGCGCGGTGGTCGCAGGTTGAGCGCCGGCGCCTCTGCGGCCGAGCTCGCGTCCTGGGTGCGCGAGCTCGGACTGTGAGCCTGGGCCTGGGGTAGCCGCAGTCGACCTTGCTTTGGCGAAGGCCCTCCAAGACAGCATTCTGCGTAGAATGCTGTCAAATTTTGCGTTTGCCCAGTTGAGCGAGAAAAAGGACAGCATTTCACGCGAAATGCTGTCCTTTCCACCTCTCGAGCGGCATCCATTGCCTCCGGCCTCAGACCCTACGCCTCGAGCGTGGACCTTCCGTAGGTCTTCCGCCAGTTGCTCGTGAACTCGTCCACGGCGATCGCGGTGCCGGGATGGTCGACCATCGCGCGGATCACGTCGGGCGCCACGGTTATCGCGGGCGTGCCCGCCGCGAGCAGCTGGTGCACCTGGTCGACGTTCTTGAACGACGCGGCGCAGACCTTTGCGTCGTAGCCATAGGCGGCCAGGGTGTCGATGAGCTCGATGACCTGGCCCACTCCGTCACCGTAGTTGCACATGCGGTTGACGTAGGGCGCCAGGTAGTCGGCTTCGGCCTTCGCCGCCCAGAAGGCCTGGTCGGGGCTGTAGATGCCGGTGGCCAGGACGCAGGTCCCCTCAGACTTGACGGCGGGGATGGCGCGCAGTCCCTCCCGCGATACGGGAATCTTGACGACGACGTTCTTGCCACCGCGCAGCGAGGCGATCTTGCGCGACTCCGCCAGGATGCCCTCGTAGTCGGTCGCCACCACCTGGGCGATGATCTTCTGGTCCTCGTCCAGGACCTCCTCGAGCTCGGCGAACACCTGCTCGGGCGCCTTGCCGGACTTGGTGATGATGGTGGGGTTTGTGGTCACGCCATCGATGGGGAGAAAGGAGCACAGCTCCCTGATTGCCTCGATGTCCGCGGTGTCGATGAAGAACTCCATGTCGTTCCTCTCCCCTGGTCCTTCCTGCCCTGTTGCTTCCTGATTCTAGAGCGTCTGCTCGGTGCGCCCGATGATGTCGTCCTGCGTGGCCTTGCTGAGCGCGTTGAAGAAGGCGCTGTAGCCCGCGACGCGCACGATGAGGTCCTTGTGGTCCTCGGGGTGCAGCTGCGCGTCGATCAGCGTCTCGCGCGAGACCACGTTGAACTGGACGTGGTAGCCGTGCAGACGGTTGAAGTAGGTCTGGAGCATGAGCTCGAGCTTCTGCTTGCTCTCGTCGCGCGAGAGCATGGTGGGGGTCAGCTTCTGGTTGAGCAGCACGCCGCCGGTGATCTTCTCGGTGGGCAGCTTGGTGACGGACTTGAACACGGCCGTGGGCCCCTGCCTGTCGCAGTTGTGCGCGGGGCTGCAGCCCTCGGCGAGCGGCTCGTGGGCGTGGCGGCCGTCGGGAGTCGCCATGGTGCCCATGCCCTGTCCCACGTTGGCGCTGATGGAGCTCGTGCCCGCGTAGCGGATGCCCCCGATGGGCCCGCGTCCGTGGCGCGTCGAGGGATACTTCGCGACCTCGTCGATATAGGGCTCGTAGGCCTCCACGGCCAGCCGGTCCACGTAGTCGACGTCGTTGCCGTACTTGGGTGCGTCCTCCGCCAGCATGCGCCGGATGCGCTCGCCCTCCGGCGAGGCGAAGTCGTCGAGCAGCGCGTCCCAGAGCTCCTGCTGGGAGATCTTGCCCTCGTCGAACACGAGCTTCTTGATGGCGGCGAGGCTGTCAGCCATGTTGGCGATGCCCACCTGCAGGCCGCTGATGAAGTCGTAGACGGCGCCACCCTCCTTGATGGTCTTGCCGCGGGCGATGCAGTCGTCGGTGAGGGCGGAGCAGAGGACGTCGGGCACCTCTCGCTCGGAGGCCTTGTCGATGAAGTTCTCGACGATGACGGAGTAGCGGGTCATCTCGCGGATGGTCTTGTCCCACGTCCCCATCAGCTCCTTGAAGCTGCCCATCTGGGTGAAGTGGCCGTAGTCCCTGGTGAAGCGCTGGCCGCTGGTGAGGTCGACGCCGCCGTTCATGGCACAGAGGAGCAGCCGGGGGAAGTTGAGGTAGCTCATGCCGGTGCAGCGATAGCCCCACTTGCCCGGCACGGCGGTCTCGACGCAGCCGATGGCGGAGTAGTCGTACGCGTCCTCCTCGGTGACGCCCCATTTGACGAACGATGGGATGATGACCTCGTCGTTGTTGAGGGCGGGCATGCCAAACCCGAGCTTCATGACCTCGACGCACTCGTCCAAGAAGCGCTTGTCGATGCCCGCGTGGTAGCGCACGGTGAGGTTGGGCTGGGTCAGGCGGGTCTGCGCCACTGACTGCAGCACCAGGTACGAGAGCTCGTTGACGGCGTCCTCGCGGGCCGTGGTCTGTCCGCCGATGGTGACGTTCTGGTACATGGGACTGCCGGCGGACGAGAGCGTGTGCGACTGGCTCCGGACCTTCTGCACCGTGAGCGACTTGATCCAGAGGTTGCAGAGCAGCTCGAGCGCCTCGTCGCGGGTGATGGCGCCGCCCTCGACGTCCGCCTGGTAGTAGGGGAGCAGGTACTGGTCGAGGCGGCCGTACGAGAGCGAGTGGCCGTTTGACTCGATCTGCAGCAGGACCTGCGAGAACCACACCGCCTGCACGGCCTCGCGGAAGCTCCGGGCGGGCTCGTAGGGCACGCGCTCGCAGGTGGCGGCCATGCGCTCGAGCTCGGCCCTGCGCGCGGGGTCGTCCTGTCGGGCCGCGAGCTCGCGCGCGAGGCCAGCGTAGCGCCGGGCCCAGCGGCGGACGGCGGGGATGACCGTCAGGACGGCGCGGTAGAACGCCAGCCTGTCGATGGACTCGGGGTCGGTGAGGTCGAGCGCGTCCATGGCGGAGCGAGCCCGCTCCTCGTAGCCCCGCAGTCCCTCGCGCAGCAGGCGTGCGTGGTTGATGGCCAGGTGCGCGTCGCCCGCGTTGAGCTTGCCCTCCATGCCAAAGACGCCCGTCTCCATGAAGACCGAGACCTCGTCGGGCAGGAGCGCCAGGCCGCGGTCGCGCAGGGTGTTGTTCTCCCAGAAGGGCGCGATGGAGCGGATACGGGCCTTGTCCTCGTCGGTCACGTAGAAGATGTCACCGTCGCGCTTGTCGAACTGGTCGAGCTCGTCGAGGACGAAGCCCAGCGTGTACTCGGGGAAGACGGGCGCGTTGCAGTTCTTGGTCGCCTGGTTGCCTGCGAGGAGGGTCTTGTCCTCGATGTAGACGCTCATGTTGTCCAGGATGTGCGCGAACGAGAGCGCGCGCCTCAGGACGGGGGGTTGGCTGCCGGTCTGGCGGTAGGACTCGGTGCAGAGGACGGCGCGCTCGGCGTCGACGAAGGGCTTCTCGTCCAGGACCTCCTCGCGATACGCCTGCATGCGCGGGGTGAGAGACCCAAAGTGCCGTGCGTTCTCCATCCGTTCTCCTAATTACGTAAGAAATAATATATACTTACGAACGTAAATATAATGATAGGTGACACGGAAGAGAAGTCAAGGCGAGAAAAACGTCCCCGCGGAGGCAGTATGCAGACGGCGACCGTCTTCAACGTCCAGAAGTTCAGCCTGAACGACGGCCCGGGCATTCGTACCGTCGTCTTCCTGAAGGGCTGCCCCCTGCGCTGCCAGTGGTGCGCCAACCCAGAGAGCCAGCGGCGCGAGCCAGAGCTGGAGTGGGTGCGCGCCTCCTGCGTGGGCTGCGGGCATTGCGTCGATCTCTGCGCTGGGGCGGGCGAGCGCGTGACGGGCGGCAGGCGGCACGTGGACCTGCATGGCGTCGACGCGTGCTCGAAGGCCGCCGCGCGTGCGGTGGCAGAGTGCCCCGGCCATGCGCTCAGCGTGGTGGGGAGGACGCGCGACGTCGAGGGGCTGCTGGCACTCTGCCTGCAGGACAAGCCCTTCTACGAGGACTCCGGCGGCGGGGTGACGCTCTCGGGAGGGGAGGCGCTGCTCTGGCCCGACTTCTGCGTCGAGTTCCTGGGTCGCCTGCGCGAGGAGGGCATAGACAGCTGCCTCGAGACCGAGGCCTACGTGCCCCAGGAGGTCTTCGCCCGTGTGGCACCGCTGGTGGACCACCTGCTCGTGGACATGAAGCACTGGGACGCGGCGGCGCATCGCGCGAGGACGGGCGACGGCAACGAGCTGCCGCTCGCCAACCTGAGCTGGGCCGTGGGGGCTGGCCGGGACGTGCTGGTGCGCACGCCGGTGGTGCCGGGCTTCAACGCCGACATCGAGGACGCGCGCCAGATGGCGCGGCTGCTGCGCGGCCTGGGCCTGGACCAGGTGCAGCTTCTTCCCTTCCACAACCTCGGGGAGTCGAAGTACGTGCTTCTCGAGCGGCCCTATGCCCTTGCGGGCAAGACTAACCTGCACGAGGAGGATCTCGTGGAGTACGCGCGCGCCTACGCGGACGAGGGCGTGCGCGCGTTCTTCTAGCGTGGATTGGCTGGGAGGGCGCGGAGGGGTATCGCCCGCCGCAAGGCAGGCACGGGTCTCTCGCCCGGCCCTTGCGCCGCGCCGTCGGCACGTCGTGGCCTCGTCACGCGATCAGGGTCTCGATTCCCATCTGCTCCAGCCTCCGGAGGGTCTCATAGCCCAGGCCGGGGTCGGTCACGACGCTCAGCGGCTTGTCCCCGAAGCGCAGGGGGATGGCGCCGTGCTGGCGGAACTTCTCGGACTCCGTGAGCACGACCACGTGTCCGGCCGACTCTGCCATCGTGCGGTCCGCCTCGGCGCGCATCTGGTCGCCGTTGGTGAAGCCCACGCCGTCGATCCAGCCGTCCGCTCCCACGAAGAGGTGGTCGACCGCAAACTCGCGGGCACAGGTGCGCAGGAGCGGACCCACGGTGACCTGGGAGTCGCGCTGCATGATCCCGCCCAGCAGGATTGCCTCGACGCTCGGGAAGTCACGCAGGTAGTTGGCTATGAAGACGCTATTGGTGACCACGGTCACGCCCTGCTTCTGGACGGCGAGCTCGCGTGCGAGGATGGCACAGCAGCTGCCGCTCTCGATCATGACGGTCGCCCCGTCGGGCACGAGCTCCGCCGCGCGCCGGGCGATGTGCCTCTTCGCCTCGTAGTGGTATGCCAGCCGGCCGCCCACGTCGTTGGGGTTGGCGAGAAGCGCGTATCCGTGCTCGCGCAGCACGAGGCCGCGCGCCTGGAGCGAGTCGAGGTCCTTGCGCATGGTGACGTTGGAGACGCCGAACCTCTCGGACAGGCTCGCGACCTCGATCTTCTTCTCTACCGTGAGCAGCTCGAGGATCTTCGCGTCTCGCTTGGACATGTGGGACCTTCCGTCTGGCTCGCACCAAGAGGGCGACTGCGTGGCAGCGCGTCGTCGCGGAGCCGTAGCAGTGGCATGTTTCTTACGTACGAAAGCAGATTCTAGCAAAAAGGAAGAAAAATTCAGGCGAGAAGAAGCGGGGGCATCGTGTGCCAGAGCTTCTCTCGCTTGGGTAAGAATGGACGGAAACGCTTGCAGAAACGGGAGGGGAGTCGCGATGCCGATGGGAAGGGCGGTCGACGTCCGCTGGGCCACGCGGCCCACGGGCAGCACGGAGGATGCCGTGGGCGAGCTCGCGCGGCGCATCAGGGAGGCCGACGCCGTGCTGGTGGGTGCCGGGGCGGGGCTCTCGGCCGCCTGCGGGCCGGAGTTCGACTACTCCGGGGAGCGCTTCCTCGCGAGGTTCGGCGACTTCCACGAGCGCTTTGGCATCACGGACCTCTATTCCGGGGGCTTCTATCCCTTCCCCGACGCGACGACGCGCTGGGCCTGGTGGAGCCGTCACGTGTGGTATGCGCGCTACGACTGTCCGGTCGGCGAGCCCTACCGCGACCTGGTGGCGCTGCTGCGAGGCCGAGAGCACTTCGTGCTCACCACGAACGTCGACCACCAGTTCCAGCGTGCGGGCGTCGACCGGGAGCGTCTCTTCTATACCCAGGGCGACTACGGCCTCTGGCAGTGCTCCGTGCCCTGCCACGACGAGACCTACGACAACTACGAGGTCGTGCGGCAGATGGTCGAGCTCCAGGCTGACCTGCGCGTGCCCGAGGAGCTCGTGCCCCGTTGCCCGCGCTGCGGTGAGGAGATGAGCATGAACCTGCGTGCGGACTCCACCTTCGTGGAGGACGCGGGCTGGCATGCGGTGGCCGGACGCTATCGGGCCTTCCTGGATGCCCACGAGGGTGACAAGGTCGTCTACCTCGAGGTCGGCGTGGGCAACAACACGCCGGGCATCATCAAGTATCCCTTTTGGCAGCTTGCCGCGCAGAATCCGCGGGCTACGTACGCGCAGGTCAACGCCACGGAGTCGCTGGCTCCCGCCGTGCTGGCGGATCGCGCGATCCTGATTCGCGACGACGCGGCGAAGGTGATCTCTGGGCTGAGGGCGAAGCTCGCCGAGGGGGCATAGGTGCCATGGGTGCCATTGGGAACAAGAGGGAGTCAGAGCTCAGGTGGCTCATCGACCACCTCGAGGAGGAGCGCGGCTCGGCCAGCCGCGCCTCGGCCACGGAGCCGGGCCAGCTCTGGCCCTACCTCAGGGCGCTGATGAACCTGCGTGAGCCGCGTCGGACGAGCGACGAGTTCTATGTGCGCCAGGACCGGCTCCTGCGCGAGCTTGCCCAGGAGAAGGGCATCGTGCGTGCCACGGAGCTGCCGCGCAGTGACGTCGACGGGCGCCTCTCCGTCTGGCGCGGCGACATCACCGCCCTCGAGGTGGATGCCATCGTCAACGCGGCCAACAGCCAGCTCCTGGGCTGCTGGGTGCCTGGACACCACTGCATAGACAACGCGATCCACAGCTACGCGGGGGTGCAGCTGCGCGAGGAGTGTGCGCGGCTCATGGCGGCGCAGCGCCACGAGGAGCCGACGGGCCAGGCCAAGCTGACGTCGGCGTACAACCTGCCGGCGCGCCACGTCGTCCACACCGTGGGGCCCATTGCGGGAGGCGCGCCCACGAACCTGCACCGACGCCAGCTGGCAGACTGCTATGCGAGCTGCCTCGACGCCGCGAGCGAGACGGGCGACCGTAGCGTCGCCTTCTGCTGTATCAGCACGGGGCTCTTCGGCTTCCCTCAGGAGGAAGCGGCGCGCATCGCTGTGGGCTCCGTCCGCAACTGGCTCGACGAGCATCCCGGTGCGGTCGACCAGGTGGTCTTCGACGTGTTCCTCGCCCGGGATGAGCAGATCTACCGGGGACTGCTAGGGTAGCGGGCAAGGACGCGGGGGCCCTGCCCGCCCCGGCCGTGGGCCCTGCCCGCCCCGGCCGTGGGCCCTGCCACCTACGCCTGCAGGGCCTCGACGAGCAGCGTGGCGGTCTTGGCGGCCGACATGGGGTTCTGGCCGCTAATCAGGCGCCCGTCAGCGACGGCGAACGTGCTGAACGGCGGCCTCTTGGTGAACCTGCCGCCGCGCTTGCCGATTTCGTCCTCGGGTGAGAAGGGCATGGCCTTCGCCGTGCGGTTGAGCTTCTCCTCCATGTTGGTGAAGCCGCTGACGCGCTTGCCCTCAACCAGGTAGGAGCCATCGGGCGCGCGGAATGGGTGGGTGGTCGTTCCTGGGACGGCGGCCTCGCCTGCGCTCTTTATCCTGATACCCGACATCCAATTCTTATCGCGCGCGACCTATCAGACTTCGTGGGAAAAACTGCGCATGATTCCTCAGAGTTGTGGAGGCGAGGGACGTTTGCCCAGGATTTTATCGCCTGAAAGAAATCCAATGTACAGTTTCTTGGTGCCCCTCCGAGTATCGGCGCGCAAGGCGCGGTGCGACCACCGAACTGGGTGACCGCGCCGCGCCCGTTGCGCCTGAAATGTAGGTCGTGCAGGCCGCGCCCATCGGCCTGGCGGCTGAGCCTTCCGTTCCGGCCTGTCCGGGCGCGCCTGCGGCCCCTACCTCCCGCGCTTGGCCATGAGCAGCGTTATCTCGTCCTCGTTGAGGCCAACCATGGCCTCGCCCAGGTCCTCGCTCACGCGGGCGACGAGCTCGGCGTCCTCGTAGTGGTGCACGGCCTCGACGATGGCCGCAGCCCTCTTGGCGGGGTTGCCGCTCTTGAAGATGCCCGACCCGACGAAGACGCCCTCAGAGCCCAGCTGCATCATGAGCGCTGCGTCCGCCGGGGTCGCCACGCCACCGGCGGCGAAGTTGACCACGGGTAGCCTGCCCTCGTCATGAACGCGCCTCAGCAGCCCCAGGGGCACCTGCAGCTCCTTGGCGAACTCGAAGAGCTCGTCGCCACGCAGGCTCTGGACCTGCCGGATCTGCGCGTTCATCTTGCGCATGTGGCTTACGGCTTGCACCACGTCACCCGTGCCGGCCTCGCCCTTGGTGCGGATCATCGCCGCCCCCTCGGCGATGCGACGCAGCGCCTCGCCCAGGTCGCGCGCGCCGCAGACGAAGGGCGCCGCGAAGCCGGTCTTGTCGATGTGGTTCAGGTCGTCCGCGGGCGAGAGTACCTCGCTCTCGTCGATGAAGTCGATGCCGATCGCCTGGAGGACCTGCGCCTCGGCGAAGTGCCCGATGCGGCACTTCGCCATGACGGGGATGCCCACCGCCTCCTGGATTCCCCTGATCATCTTGGGGTCGCTCATGCGGGACACGCCACCTGCCGCGCGGATGTCTGCCGGTATGCGCTCCAGGGCCATGACCGCGACCGCGCCCGCCTCCTCCGCGACGCGCGCCTGCTCGGGCGTGGTGACGTCCATGATGACGCCGCCCGCCAGTGACCGAGCGAACTCGCGGTTGGCCGCCGCCTGGTCCTTGCCTGTCTGCTCCGTTGCCATGCCATTCTCCCTTGGTCGTGTGCCCCCGCCCGTCTGCGCAGGCCGTCTGGTGTCACGAACCAAAGGCTAGATTGAGTTTGATATTGTCGCTATATCCAATAAATGATTAATCAACAAGGTCAGTACCAGTCCAGAACAGGGTCAGAAATGCTTACCTACGACATGGGGCGGCGTGGCAGCGACACGCTGTACGCGCACCTCTACAAGTGCCTGCGGGTAGACATAGAGTCGGCGCGGCTCATGGCGGGCGACCGGCTGCCCTCCAAGCGTCGCCTGGCGGAGCACCTGGGCGTGAGCGTGATCACGGTGGAGGCGGCGTATCGCCAGCTCCTGGCCGAAGGCTACGTCGAGTCTGCCGAGCGCCGGGGCTACTTCGTGGCACGGGGCGCCTCCGGGCAGGCGAGAGCTGCGCGGCCCCTCGTCCCGAGCCACGCCATGGCGTCGGGGCCAGCCCATGGGTCCGGGGCGCAACGATTCGTTCCCACCCTCCCCGACGAGGAGGCGGAGCTGGGCTCAGCGGGCCTCTTCTCCCTTCGCAACTGGGCGCGCATCACACGCGAGGTGCTTGCCGAGGAGGACGAGCGCTCCCTGCTCGGGCAGACCGATCCCCTGGGGTCACCCCGCCTGCGCGCCGCCATCTGTCGCCATCTGGCCCAGACGCGCGGGCTCGCGGCCACGCCGGACCAGGTCGTGGTGGGCGCCGGCTCCAAGCTGCTCGACGCCATGCTGGCGCAGCTCCTGGGCCGGGACCTCTGCTTTGCGGTGGAGGACCCCGGATATCCCCAGCTGCGCCGCCTCTACCAGGCCAGCGGCGTGCGTGTCGTCCCCGTGGGAATGGACGTGGCGGGCCTCGTCGTGGACGGCCTCAGGTCGAACGGCGCCGACGTCGCGCACGTCACGCCGTCCCACCAGTTCCCCACGGGTGTCGTCATGCCGGTTGGCCGCCGCTACGAGCTCCTGGCCTGGGCGGCGGAGCGTCCCCGGCGCTACGTGGTCGAGGACGACTACGACTGCGAGTTCCGCCTTTCGGGCCTGCCGGCGCCTACGCTGCAGTCCGTCGACGTCGCGGGTCGTGTGATATACACCAACACCTTCACCAAGAGCCTTGGCCCGGCCTTCCGCGTGGCGTACGCCGTGCTGCCCGAGGCCCTGGCGCGGCGCTGGCGAGACGAGCTCTCGTTCGCGTCGGGCACCGTGGGCACCGTCGACCAGCTCGTCCTGGCGCGCGTCATAGAGTCCGGCAGCTTCGAGCGGCACGTGAACCGAACGCGCACGCGCTGTCGCCACCTGCGGGACCAGCTTCTCCTCGCGCTCGAGGGGGAGCTTGGGGTGCGTCTCGCGGACGTGAGGTCAAAGGACGCGGGGTTGCATTTCGTCCTACGGTTGGAGCTGCCTTCCGGCACGAGCGACCAGGAGCTCGAGCGCGCGTGCCGCGAGGCGGGCGTGCCCCTGCGGGCGATGAGCGGTTTCTACGCCGGGGGCGAGGCGCCCGAGGCCAACCGGCACGCCTTCGTGATGAGCTACTCAAGTCTTGGTGAGAGTGACGTCGCGTCCGTTGCCGCGCGTCTGGCCGCTCTCGTCAGGAACGCACGCTAGGGGTTCGCGCCAAACATTGGTGTGCTGGCAACGTGGGTGGCGTATCCGTTCCGTCCGTCATGCCAACGAGAAGGCGGCCAACGGAGTTGACTCCGCTGGCCGCCTGGACCGTCAATCGGTGTCGTGGATGCTCTCGCCTGGTGTTAGCCCTCGCGACGCGCGCCGCGTCGCAGGGCGAGTCCCGCACTCAGGGCGCATGCCGACGCGAGCAGGGGAGCGATGGGCGAGGCGCTGTCATCCCCGGTCTTGGGCGTCGCGGGCTTCGGCTTCTTGGGGGTCTTGTCGGGAGGGGTGGTGGTCAGCTTGTTGGTGATCGTGAAGCCCTCACCAGCGTTCCCCGTGACCTCGGAGGCGTAGCCGTCGGGGACCTCGACCTCCTGGACCGCGTAGGTGACCTTCTTGCCGGCCTCGTTGACGGGCAGCTTGTCCCAGCTGTGCTTCCAGCCGTTGGCGGCGGAGAGCTCAACCGCGTCGCCCGTGGCCTTGCCGTTGGCCGTCAGCTGCACGCGCACCGAGGCGGGACGCTTGCTGGAGGCGTTGTCCGCGTCGTCCCAGACCTTCTCCACCTTGACGAAGGTGACGCTGGGGGAGTGCGTGTTGGTGACGTCGAAGCCGGTTTCGGACGTCGTGCTCGCATAGCCCCCGACCTTGTCCTCGACGATCCGGTAGCTGATGGGGCTGCCGTTGCCGTCGTACTTCGGCAGCTCGCCAAAGTCCCAGCTCCAGCCCTGCTCTGCCGTGACCTTCTTGCTTGCGACCTCCGTCTGGCCGGCGAGGAGCCGCACCGTGATGCTCGCGGGTCGCAGGCCGTCGCGGTCGTTGTCGTCGTCCCAGGTCTTGCTTCCCTGGACGTGGACCTTCTCGACGTTGGTGTTCGTGATGGTGAAGCCGGTCGCTGCGTCACCCGCCGGATCGCTGGCCTCGTAGCCGTCGGGCACGTCGGACTCCCGCACGGAGTATGCGATCGCGTGACCGTCCTCGGCATACTTGGGCAGGTCGTCGAAGCTGCCCTTCCAGCCGCTCCCTTCGTTGAGTGCGAGCTCCCTGTCCGTGTCGTGGCCGTCTGCCAGGAGCTTTACCGTCACGGGTCCTGCGACGGGACCGACCCAGCTCTTCTTCACCTGGACGGAGGTGGCGGGGGTGTTGGTGATGACGAAGCCCTCTGCGGCACTGCCGCTGACCTCGGGGACGTAGCCCTCGACCTTGCGCTCTTCGACGGTGTAGTCGTACACGTGGCCGCTGGGGTCGTTCTTGGGGAGGTTCTGGAAGGTCGCCGTCCAGTTGCCATCGGAGTCGGGGGTGACCTTCTGGAAGCCCACGTACTGGCCGTCGCGATAGAGGTTGACCAGCACCGAGCCCGGATGGGTGGCGTTCTGCTCGGAGCCGTCGTTCCAGGTCTTGGTGACCTTGATCTCGGTGGTCTCGACGGACTTGCCGATGAACACGGTGCCGTTGGAGCCGATACCGCCACCGCGTGTGGCGGAGCTGTTGCCCGTGATGTGAACCTTCGCCAAACCGAGTGCCTTTTGCACGCCCGGATCGTCCTTGGTCAGCGCGTTACCGAGCGAGAGCTCCTGACCGGACCAGGCATCCAGCACGCCCTTGAGGTCGTCGAGGGGAACCTCGCTGCCGTCGTCGTAGGTCCACCTGTAGGCGCCACCGCCGAGCATGGAGGGCGAGATCTCGTAGGGAGGGTTGCCGCTGTGGGTGCCGAGCCAGGTCGCGGCGAGGATGTAGAGCTCGTTGGCGCCCTCGTCGGCCTTGTTGTTGTAGAAGACCGAGCCGTTAGTCAGGTTGATCTCGGTGACGGAGGCGGGGCAGGCAGCATAGCCGCCGCCGTAGACCTTCGTCGAGTTGTTAGCCACCTCGACGTTCGAGAGGTAGAGCTCGGCGTCGTGCCAGCCGGTATATCCGTCACCGATGCCGTTGACGTAGATGCCGCCGCCGCCGAACATGCCGTTGTCATCGCCTTCGCCCGTCATGGCGTTGTTGGTGATGCTGCCGCCGGTGATGGTCGCGATGCTATAGGCGGAATCGTCGCCGTACTGCACGAAGATGCCGCCGCCACCGCTCCCGGCGCTGTTGCCGTCGATCGTGCCGCCGGTCATGGTGAGGACGGATTGGCTTTGGGGGCCAAAGAATGTGCCTACCGAGATGCCGCCGCCCCGCTCGAAGGCATCGTTGCCGGATATGGTGCCGCCCGAGAGGTTGATGTCGGCACCATCGAACACGCAGATGCCGCCGCCGGAACCGCCATAGCGTTGATCAAGATCGGGGTTGCTGTTTGTGCCATCGACGGCGTGGTTGCCCGTGATGGTGCCGCTTGACATGTTGATGACGGCATTATCGCAGCCGTAGATGCCGCCGCCGCGGACGGCGGAGTTGTTGCGGATGGTGCCGCCTTCGACGTTCACCGTGGTGCCCGCATCCTTCGCGAAGACCCCGCCTCCTGCCTCAGGGTACCAATGCCCCTCGCTGCGGATGTAGTTGTTCTGCAACGTGGCGCCCTCGGTGATCGTCAGCGCACCGCCGTCGAACACGCCAACGATGGATCCGCCTTCGCCTGAGCCGCCCGTGCACTCTGCCCAGCTGCCGTTGTCAATGCCGCCATCTACGACGATGTTGGCGAGCGTCAGCTTCGCGCCTCCCCCGACATGGATGAGCTCGCCGTAGTAACCAGACGCCCGCTGGAGCATCTTGCCGCCGAGGTCCCAGGTCTCGTCGCCAGAGGGCTTGAGCGCCCCGCTCACGTAGGCGAAGTCGAAGCCCGAGCCGGGCAGCAGCTCCTTGACCTTGGCGAAGGTCTTCACCGGCGCATCCTCCGTGCCGGGGTTGCTGTCAGACCCGGTGGAGCCGTTCACATAGATGGGGTGGTCACTCTCGGCAAGGGCTGTCCGCATGCCTAGGGGTAGGCAGATGCAGAATGCCAGCACCATGCCCAAAAGGGCAAAGAGCCTGTTCTTCATGGCGGGCCTTCCTCTCGTGTGTTTGGTCTGTCTTCTCCAGAAGGGCGTCTTTGTCAAATTCCATCGTATCTGTGCCATGGTAACTGAATTCCTGCATCTAGCAGGTAATATCTGGTTCCGTTTATGTATGATTTTCCAAAAATACAGTGTTTGTCGCCTGTCGATATCTGCTCAGCATGAGGCCCGGTGCCGTCTTTGACTGCGTCTCTCGTTTAACTTGGCTGCGTCTCTCGTTTAAATAACCAAGGGAGGATGGTATGCGCGCGAGGAACCCCATGCCGCAGGACGTCCTTGAGCTGCTCGAGTCTCGCGGGCTGAGGGCGGACTACGACCAGCGCCCCGCCTACCAACGAAACGACTACCTGGGTTGGATTGACCGCGCCAAGCTTCCGGCCACGCGCGAGCGGCGTATCGCCCAGATGTTGGACGAGCTTGCGCGCGGTGGCGTGTACATGGGCATGGAGCACCGTCCGTCCCGCAAGGAGAAGGATGCGACGTCGTCGGGCGGTGCGGAGGTGGGCGGCCTCGAGGCCCCTGACGTCGTCGCGGGACCTCGCACGGCGGACGAGTACCTAGAGGCCCAGCCTGCGGAGCGTCGCCTCTCCTGCTGGACGAGCTCAGGGCGACTGTCGTTGACGCTCTCCCAGGGGCCGAGGAGACCATCTCGTGGCAGATACCCAGCTATCGGCTGGACGGGAAGCTGCTTCTGCACTTCGCGGGCTACGCGAGCCATGTCGGAATCTACCCGGGAGCGGCCGCTCTCGACCACTTCGCCCAAGAGCTTGGCTCGCGCCGCAGCTCGAAGGGGACGCTGCGCCTGGAGTATGACGAGCCGCTCCCAAGGGGACTCGTCACGCGCATCTGTCTCTGGTTGGCTGGGGAATCGGACTAGTGCGCCAAAAAACTGCGCACGGTAGTGTCGAATTGTGGAGACGCGCCGCGTTTGCCCAGGATGCCCTCGCCTGAACGTAATCCAATGCGCATTTTTTCGGTGCGCCCTCGCCAGGCGTGGCCTGCGAGCGGCCCGCTGGCGCTTCGGCCGTCCTTCGAGCGCGTACAATTAAGCCTGGATACCAGGGCATCGCTGGGCGATGCGCCGCCGACGAGCCAGACCGGAGGTCTCCCATGAAGCAGGCAGACATCAGCATCCAAAGCAAGCTGGCGCAGAGGTCGTTCGACGTGTCGGTCTATGGCGATGCCGGACGCGCGGTCATCGCCTTTCCGTCAGAGGACGGCTGCAGCACCAGCTGGGAGAACGGCGGTATGGTCGAGGCGCTTCGCGAGCGCATCGAGGCTGGAGAGCTGCAGCTCTTCTGCACCGAGTCCATGGACGCGCAGACCTGGCTCGCCCGCGGCGCCGTGGACGACTACCGCCTGCGCAACCTTGAGCAATGGCAAGGCTACGTGGAGAAGGAGCTCCTTCCCTATGCGGCACGGCACTCCGCCAGCAAGGAGCTGCCGCTCGTTGCCGGTGCCAGCATCGGCGCGCTCAACGCCACGGCACTCATGCTGCGACAGCCCAAGAGGCTGGGCGGGCTCCTCGCGATGTCGGGCAGCTATGACGCGCGCGCGTTTGCGGGAGCCGACCCCGACCAGGCGTGGCTTGACGTCTCTCCCGTCGACATCGTGCGAACGCTTGCCAATGACGCGAAGGGCATGAAGGCCCTTGCTGGCAAGCAGCTTGCCTTCGTCTGTGGTCGCTCCTCCGACGAGCTCGGCCTGGGCTCCCAGCGTGGCCTCGACGCACTCTGCTGCGAGCTGGGGCTCGAGGCAAGCTTCGAGTACTGGGGCTGGGACGTCGTGCCCAGCTGGTTCTGGTGGCAGGAGGAGGCACGCCAGTTGCTGCCCTGCCTCCTGGCGCCCAACGGCCTCATCGACCGCAAGCTGGTCGCCCGTCTCGCGTCAGCGCAGACCGAGGCCGAGCATGCCGCGAACCAGCGCGAGTCGGCCGCGACCGAGCTCGAGACGGCGGCAGAGACCCTGAAACAGGCAAAGTCCGAGCTCAGGGCCGCCCGCAAGCGCACGCGCGACGAGGCGAAGTCCGTCGAGGCCGCCGTCCAGGAGGACGAGGAGCTCAGTGCCGTCGCCGCCGATGCCTGGGCCGAGAGGGACCGCATCGCCCTGCTGTTGGCGGAGGCCACGAAGGCGGCGGGTGCGGCGCAGTCGGCCGCAGACGCGGCCGCCGAGCGCCTGGGCTCCGCGCGCTGGATCGCGGGCGAGGCCGAGGCTGCCGTCGAGCGCGCCGTCCAGGCCCAGGCTGACTCCACGGCCCGTCTCGCCTCCGCCAAGGAGGCCGTGGCTGCAGCCCAGGAGGAGGCCGACCGCCTTGCCGCCGCGCTCGCCGAGGTGCAGGCGGAGGTCGACGCGGAGAGGGACGAGGCCCGCCGGCTCAAGTCTGGCAAGGCCAGCCGGTCCAAGTCAAAGCGCAGCTAGGCCACACTGCAGCCGCGGATCGATCCGCAGCTGAATCGAGTCGCGCTCGTTAGGCCGCCCGCTCCTCGCGCCCAAGCTCGCCGAGGATGCTCGCCGCCATGGGCAGCGCCACCAGGCCCGTGATCACGTCGGTCAGGGGCTGGGCCAGCTGCACGCCCAGGAGCCCCATGAAGTGCGGCAGCACGGTCACGACCGGGCCGAGCACCAGGCCCAGCCTGCAGGCACCCAGGATGGTGGCGCGCCACATGCGCCCCGTGGTCTGGAGCAGGAAGTTGGTGATCATGGCCATGCCCGTGATGGACATGGTGAAGCTCTCGACGCGCAGGGTGAGCGTGGCTATGCGCACCACCTCGGGGTCGTCGTTGAAGAAGGCAACCAGCTGCGGCGCGAAGGCGCAGGTGAACACGCCCACAGAGAACACCGCGACCAGCGCCGCGCGCACCGCGAACGCATAGCCCTCCCGGATGCGCCCGAAGCGCCGTGCCCCGTAGTTGTATCCCACGAGGGGCTGGAAGCCCTGTCCGATGCCAATCTGCACGTAGTTGCCGAAGCCGCAGATGCGCTGGACGATGGCCAGTCCCGCGATGGCCGCGTCGCCAAACGGCCGCGCGGCGTCGTTGAGCAGCGTCGTCGCCACGCCCAGCATGATCTGTCGTACGAAGGACGGCACGCCGCCGTTGTTGATCTTGAGCGCCATCTCCCTCGTGGGACGCCGCAGCCACCGTAGGCCCAGCGGCGTGATGCCCGCTCTCTGCATCTGGAAGACCAGGAGACAGAAGCTTATGAACTCGCAGATGACGGCGGAGGTCGCGCTGCCCGCGATTCCCATGCCGCAGACGTAGATCAAGAACGGCGTCAGCGCCATGTTGAGCACGGCGCCCGTCATGATGGCCGCCATCGAGTAGAAGGCCTCCCCCTCGAAGCGCAGCTGCATGTTGAGCATGAGCGAGCTGCACATGAACGGCGCGCCCATGAGGATGATGCCCACGAAGCGCCGCGCGTAGGGGAGGATAGTGGGGGTCGACCCGGCCAGGAGGCAGATGGGGTCGATGAAGACGTTGCCCAGCACGGCGACGACCAGCCCCAGCGTCAGCGTGCAGGCGAGGCCCGTGGTGGCAAGCACGCAGGCCTCGTCCCTCTCCCTCGCCCCAAGGTGGCGCGAGATGGCATTGCCCGTGCCCTGCCCGAAGTAGAAGCCTATGGCCTGGATCGCGGTCATCGCGACGAACGAGATGCCGATGGCACCCGACGCGGAGGTGCCCAGGCTGCTCACGAAGAAGGTGTCGGACAGGTTGTAGATGCTGGTGACCAGGTTGGAGAGGATCGAGGGCGTGGCGAGCGAGAGTATCAGGGGCCGGATGGGCTCCTCGGTCATCTGCCGGAACTTCTCCTCGGGGGTCTGCCTGCCCCTGTGGTGGGCTTCGGCCGCGTCCGTCCGTGCGGTCACGTCTGTGTCGTCTGCGTCGCTTCGCATGAGAGGCATGATGCACCGAAGCCCGGCGTGGCCCGTCGGGATGCTGAGCCGGTGCTCACATCCTCACGGAATCGTTACGTGCGGGAGGGGCGAACCGGCCGAACGAGGTCCTACCGGTCGCTCACGCGCAGCTCGAGCACGTCGGGCCGGGCATAGTGGCCCACGGGGTCGAACTCCCACTTGCTCGCCGCCACCTGCTGCAGGTCGAGCTCGGCATAGATGACGCCCGGCTCGTCCCACAGGGGGCCGGCGGCGTAGTGTCCGTAGGGGTCGACCACGCAGCTCCCGCCCGTGTACACCACCTCGTCCAGCGCCTCGACCTCCTCCGGCTCCGCCAGGTCGGCCGGGTAGTCCGCTCGCTCGACGTAGGGCGCGCAGTTGACCACGAAGCAGCGCCCCTCCAGGGCGATGTGCCGCAGCGTGGCCTGCCACTCGGAGTTGCAGTTGGTGTTGGGGGCGAGGTAGATGGTCACGCCCCTCTGGTACAGCGCGACGCGCGCCAGGGGCATGTAGCTCTCCCAGCAGATGAGGGTGCCCATCGGCCCCCAGGGCGTGTCGGAGGTGGGGAAGTAGTGGTCCTGGGCGTCTCCCCACACCACGCGCTCGAGGCCCGTGGGCTTGAGCTTGCGGTGCACGGCGTCGACCCTTCCTTCGGGGTCGATGACCACGTTGCTGTTGTAGAGCGTGCCGCTCGTGGCGTCGCGCTCCGATATGCCCACGCTCACCCAGCTGCTGGCCCGGCGCGCCGCCTCGGCGATGGCCCCCACCTCCGGTCCGTCGACCAGGACGGAGCCGTCGTAGTAGCGCTTCCAGTCGAGCTGGCCGGCTGGCTTGCGCGCACCGGTGACGAAGCCGAAGGTCAGGCCATGCGGGTAACCGGGAATCGCCAGCTCGGGGAAGACGATGAGGTCGCTGGGGCGCTCGCGCGAGACGTGATCGATCGTCTCCACCATCCGAGAGGCGCAGGTGTCGCGGTCGAAGATCGTGGGCTGCATCTGCACCACGGCGATGCGGCAGGTGTCGGCGAGTTCCCTCATGCGCTGCTCCTTCTGCGGGCTTGCGAGTCGTGCAAAGGGGAGAATAGCCACCCCACGGCGGGCGGCCGCCGTGGGGCCATGACATTTTACGGGGGAGAAGCACGGGGCGTCCCCCGTCAGGCGCGTCCATCCGCAGAGACGGGAAAGCTCACGGAGAAGCGCGTGCCCACGCCCTCGCGCGAGACGACGTCGATCGTCCCCTGGTGCGCGTCCACGATCCACTTGGCGATGGAGAGTCCCAGCCCGGTGCCGCCGACCTCGCCGCCGCGCGCCTCGTCCGCGCGCCAGAACCTCTCGAACGCGTGTGCCACATCACTCTCGCCCATGCCCATCCCCTCGTCCTGCACCTGGTACGAGACGCGGCCGTCCCTGGCCCTGGCACCGAGGGTGATGGTCGACCCGGTCGGGGAGTACTTCGCCGCGTTTTGGACGATGACCCTTATCGACTGCTTGACCATCGCCAGATCGCCCGTCATCTGGTAGCGGGGGTCTCCCTCCGCCCCCTCGGGGTTCTCGAGCGCGTAGCGGTGGGCGTCATCGATCATGCACGACTCCTCCCACACGCCTGCCGTGACCTCGGCCAAGTTGAGGGGGGCCATCTGGAGCGCGTTGCGGCCCGAGTCCCCGCGGGCCAGGAAGAGCAGCTGCTCGACGAGCTCCTGCATGTGGTCCGTCTCGGCCTTCAGGGACTCGATCGACTCCTCGAGCACGGCCTCGTCCGTCTTGCCCCATCTGTCGAGCATGTCCACGTAGCCCTTGATCACGGCGATGGGCGTGCGCAGCTCGTGCGAGGCGTCCGAGACGAACCTCGTCTGCTGCTGCCGGGACTTCTGCATCTGGTTGAGAAGTCCGTTGAGCGCGACCTCGATGGGTTGTAGGTCCTGGTCGCCGGTGGTGACGCGCGGCGAGTCGACCGTCGCGCGCGAGATGGCCTGCTCAAGGCTCTCCATCTTGTCCGCCTCGATCCCGCCGGCGCCGCTGCCCATCGCCTCGGCGTCCAACGCCAGCTGGTTCAGCGGAAGGAGCTTGCGCCGCACGCGCCTGGTGTCTTCCGGCAGGCTGAGGAGCGAGACGAGCTGCCATGAGCCGGCGGCGACGGCGACGGGTCCCATGAGGCGGAAGAGGTCTCCCATGGGGAAGCTCGTCCTCGTTCCGTCGCCGAGCAACACGTCCAGGCTCAGGGCCTCTGGCCTGTCGCCGTCCGTGGCGAGCTCGAGGGAGGCAATGGCATTGGGGGAGCCGGCCCGCAGGGCCCCCTCGGGGAGCTTGCTGGCGCACTGCACTGCGAAGCTTGCCACGAGCGCCACGCAGACGAACAGGTCGAAGGCAATCATCCCGGCCAGCCTTCTCCACCAGAAGCTCCAGCTGATCGAACGGGCGGTGGAGGGCATGCCCTGCCTGACCGCCCTGGCGCTACCCCTCC
Organism: uncultured Olsenella sp.; assembly: GCF_959602185.1. Lineage (NCBI taxonomy): Bacteria > Bacillati > Actinomycetota > Coriobacteriia > Coriobacteriales > Atopobiaceae > Olsenella > uncultured Olsenella sp. Next base: position 7,252 of record NZ_CAUGRZ010000003.1, on the reverse strand, counting down.
CGGATGACATACCCCACCCCGCGGACGGTCGTCACGAGCCTCATGCCAAAGCGGTCGTCGATCTTGGAGCGGATGTGACGCACGTAGACGTCGATGGCGTTCGTCTCGCCCGCGTACTCGTAGCCACACGCCAGCTGCAGGAGCCGATCGCGCGTCATGACGATGCCCTCGTTCTCCATGAGGGCGCGCAGGACTTCGAACTCGCGGTTCGTGAGCTGGACCTCCTCGCCCGCGACGGTGACCTCGTGCCTCTCCACGTCCAGGATCACGCCGTTGGAGCTGAGCACGTGGCGCGCGGGATCCCTGGGGCTGCCGTCGGTGTCGTCCCCGGCGGGACCGGTCTCGTCTCTCGTCGTTGCGGTAGCAGCCGCGACAGGTGCGTCGGCCGCCGAGGCGGTGCCTGCGGTCGCCTCCCGGCGCTTGAGCGCCACGCGGATGCGAGCGAGCAGCTCCTCGATGGCGAAGGGCTTCGTCACGTAGTCGTCGGCCCCTGCGTCGAGCCCCGCGACCTTGTCCATCACGGAGTCTCGCGCGGTGAGCACGATGACGGGGACGTCACGCTCCCTGCGGATGCGGCGCAGCACCTCGAGGCCGTTCAGCTGAGGAAGGAGCAGGTCGAGGAGGACGAGGTCGTAGTCACCCGAGAGGGCGGCGTCCACCCCCGACCTGCCGTCGGCGGCCTTGTCCACCTCGTACCCCTCGTGTGTCAGCTCGAGCTCCACGAAGCGGGCGATCTTCGCCTCGTCCTCGACCACAAGAATCCTGCTCATGCACCGCTTCCGTTCGGACGTGTCTTGCGGTCGGGCCCGAACGCACGGGCCCGACCGCGAATCCTATCTTTTCTCGTGTCCCATGACGTCGCGCTTGAGGGACTCCGCGCCCGAGGCCGCCTTGTCCATGGCCTCGTTGACGTCGACGGTCACCCTGCCCACCCCCTCGAAGTGGTAGTGGCACTCGAGGAACAGGCCCACGACGAGCACGGGCAGCGTGATCGCCCAGGCGAGCAGGGCGATCACCAGGACCAGGACGGGCACGGCCAGGATGCGCCGCCCGTGTCGATCCACCACGAAGGTGACGTCGATGCCCTTCCTCAGCACGCGGCGGCAGCCGTCGCAGAAGCGCTCGAAGCCCCTCTCGAACCTGCCGCCCTCGCTTGCCTGCCGGTAGGCGTCCTGGGCCTCCGCCATCTCGGGAGATATGCCACCCTGCTCGCTGCCGGCGGTGGAGTAGCTTGCCGTCTGGGGCCTCGCCTTGCCTTCGTTTTCCAGGTAGACGATGGCATCCAGCACGTTGCCGCCGCTTGCGTCGAGCGCCAGCTTGGCATCGGCGTAGCCCACGCCCGTCTTCTCGCGAATGAGCTCTACCTTCTCGAGGTCGTCCATGACCATGCGTCCCTTCCTCTTGCGGGTGTCGCGTGGGTGGCAACCGCTGCCATCCGATGATTGCATGGTGACAGGCCAAGATTAACCGACCCTTAGGCATAGATTACGTTCGGATGATGATTGGGCTGCACCGAAGTGCTATGGGGCACGCGAGGGGCGACGCCCGGGTACGCCCGCACCGTCTGGTCCTCTCGTCCGCCTCGTCCCATGCGGTCACCGCCGGGCGTCCGTCACTCGTCGCTAGGCGTCCTGACCTTGGAACGCGCGGACGTCGTCCACGAGCACCGCGAGGTAGGGGCGCGAGCCCTCGGGGGCGTTCCCGTCCACCAGGAAGAGCGCGAACCTGTCGTCGAACACGAAGTGGCGCGGCTGGCTGATGTCGAGTGGAGGCGCAGCTGATGTAACGGCGGTGATGGCTGCCTCGCTCTTGACCCTGCCACCCTCGTTGTCCAGGTCGAACTTGAGGGTCTGCACCGCCTGGGCGATGCGGAGACCACCTCCGTTGGGAAGCGCGAACTCCAGGCCCTCGAGCTCGTCGTACTCCTTGAACACGTCGGTGCTCAGTAGGGGACACTCGAACTCGTCGTCGTCCCCGAGCGCCCTCTGCGCCCCCGCCGACTCGGTTCTCGACGTCGCGTTGTCCCACATGTCCGAGAAGCTCTGGCCCTCGGGCGACTTCACCAGGACGAGCTCGTCGCCCTCCTTGGTCGAGACCCTGCAGGCGCAGTGCGCGTAGTCGTCGTAGTAGAGGGGTGTGACCTGGGCGAGAAGGTCGCTCCGCTCTGCCCCGTCGGTCTCTGCTGTCCCGAAGTACCTGGCTCCCTCCGTGTGGCTGGGGCCGAAGGTGCCGTCGTAGGGTAGGAGCGCGAACGGGCGCTCGAACGAGAACCGGCGATAGAGCATGGCGTAGAACAGCGTGGTGTCTGGCTCCGCGCTCTCCCAGTCCAGCAGGTCGAGGAGGTCGCTTCGCTGGCCGAAACGCTGGTCGATGGCCTCCTCCATGGTGCTGCGGGCGTCTTTGGTCATGGGGCCGGCGTAGCTGTAATAGTGGTCGTCCGAGACCATGCCCGCCTCGAAGGGGCTCCCGTTCAGGGCGTCCACCAGCTCGTTCGGTCCGGCGGTCGGCTTGAGAGGATTCCCGTCGTTGTGGTAGGCGAGAAGCTCGTCCCAGCACAGCTGGAGCGGGGCGCACCAGGCGGCGTTGCCTTGGACCGGCAGCGTGTCCGCGGCGACGAGCGTCACGCCGGCCTCGTCGGCGCGACGGGGAGCGATCTGCCTTTCGTCGTCGCTGGGAGTGTGAGCGGCTTTCCACGCGAGCGGGGCGGCGATGGCGGCGACGACGATCGCGCACGCTGCGACCACGACGATTGCAAGGGACCTTCTCGCCTTCATGGGACCTCCTCGACGACGTGTGGGGTGGGTGACGATGGCGACGGGCTCGGACGGCTCCTGGAGCGTAGACGGCTCTTGGAGCGAATATACCAAAGCGTTTCCGTCTGCGCCGCCTGCCGTCCGGGTGGGCTGGCAGGCCCGTATACTGGTCCGAACACGGACGGCGGGGGAGGAAGCATGTCTGACGGCATCGGCAGGGTCGACGTGGCGGGGACGGGCGGCGCGACCGGGATGGGCGACATGGTCAGCACGAACGGTGCGGCAGTCGGGACCGGCATCGCGGAGGTCGCCGCGCGCATGAAGCTCCAGAGCCCGGAGATGGCGGCGACGTCCGTCGAGCTGAGGAACGCCGCCCTCGCGGGCATCAGGGAGGCGCTCGTCGCCAACGCCGACGGCGTCTTCGCCGCGAACGAGGAGGACGTGCGCGCGGCCGAGGGGACGGGGGTCTCTCCTGCGGTTGTCAAGCGCCTGCGCTTCGACCGGCACAAGCTCGACGACGTCTGCGCCGGCATCGACGACCTCGTAGGCCTCCCGGATCCCGTCGGTCGCACGACGCTGCGCCGGGAGCTGGACGAGGGTCTGCTGCTCGAGCGCGTCACCTGCCCCATCGGCGTCATCGGCGTGATCTTCGAGGCGCGCCCGGACGTGCTCGTGCAGATATCCGCCCTGTGCATAAAGAGCGGCAACTGCGCCATCCTCAAGGGCGGGTCCGAGACCGCACGCACCAATCGCGCCCTCTTCGCCCTCATCCACGGCGCCGCGCTGGAGGCCGGGCTGCCCGGGGGCTGCCTCTTCCAGGTCGAGGCGCACAGCCAGGTCGACGAGCTTTTGGCCTGCGACCGCGACGTCGACCTGCTCATCCCCCGCGGCTCGAACGCTTTCGTCCGCCACATAATGGACAACACGAGGATTCCCGTGATGGGTCACGCTGACGGCATCTGCCACGTCTACGTGGACGCCGCGGCGGACCTCCGGAAGGCCGTGCGCATCTGCGTTGATGCCAAGGTCCAGTATGCTGCCGCTTGCAACGCGGCCGAGACCCTGCTCGTGCACCGCGACGTCGCGGGAGACTTCCTCCCCCTGCTCGCCGACGCCTATCGTGCCGCCGGGGTCGAGCTCAGGGGCACAGACGAGGTCCGGGCCATCGTGGGCTGCGTGCCTGCGACGGACGCGGACTGGGACCGCGAGTACCTCTCGCTCGTCATATCCGCCAAGCTGGTGGGCGGCGTGGACGAGGCGATCGACCATATCAACCGACACGGCTCCCACCACACCGACGCCATCGTGACCGAGGACGATGCCGTGGCAGAGCGCTTCATGCAGTTGGTGGATTCGGCCGGCGTGTACCAGAACGCCTCGACCCGCTTTGCCGACGGCTTCCGCTATGGCTTCGGTGCCGAGGTAGGCATCTCGACCGGGAAGCTGCACGCGCGCGGCCCGGTGGGTCTGGACGGTCTGGTCACCTACAAGTATCGGCTGCGTGGCTCCGGTCAGGTGGTCGCGGACTACGCCGAGGGCAGGAGCCGCTTCCGCTTCCGCGACCTGAGGCTCTAGGGGAAAGGGTCCCGCGCGCGTCGTCGACGGCTAGGCCTATGCCGGTCAGCGGTCGCCGCGCTGGCTGCCGGCCGTAGCCGAGTGCGGGGGCTACTCTCCCCGGCGCTCCTCCACGGCGTCGTGGACGCGTTCGGCGGTCGCTCGTGCCATGCCCTGCACCTTCTGGTAGTACTCGTCGAAGACGCGCCGGTAGTCGCTGGGCCTGAGCGACGGGAAGGCCCTGAGGAGTCGAAGCTCCTGGTCGGTCAGGCGAGACGAGAAACTCGAGGCGAGCTCGTCGAGTGAGGGTACCTGTGGCAGGTTGGGCATGCCGCGAAGCTCCGGCGTTGCCTCGCGCAGCCTGTCGCGCGCCCCGGCGAGACGACGTCTGAGCGAGGCCTCCATGACCTGGCTCCAGTCCTTCACGCGGGCGAGCTCGGGGCGGGAGGGGAGCAGCTCTCGCACGGAATCCAGGCGCGCGGCGGTCTCCTGCTTGAGGGAGTCCATCTTCGCGCGCAGGCCGGTGATGCCCACGTGGGTCACCACGAGGTCAGAGAGCATGAGCGTCGCGCTCAAGCACGAGAGCGCTGCGAGCTGCGTGCCACTGAGCGAGGCGACGGCTACCGCGAGGGGCGGCTGCGAGACGTAGGTGACCAGCAGGCAGCAGCAGCCAAACTGCAGGAAGCCCCCCGCCCAGATGCGTCCCTGCAGGTTGAGAGGTTTGTCGGAGTAGTCCCACCAGCGTGCGTGGTACATCCTCTCCATCACGTACGAGGTGACGTACTCGAGGAGGCAGCTGAGCGCGCCGCCCGTGAGAAACACTCTGAGCGGACTGCCAATCCGCGAGAGCAGCAGGGCGGAGGCGATGCCGCCGCAGCCGTAGATGGGCAGGTAGGGTCCATTGAGGAAGCCACGGTTGATGAAGTGGCGCTCTGCGACGGAGCAGTAGGTGCTCTCCACCACCCAACCTCCGACGCAGTAGAAGAAGAAGTAGGTCCAGGCAACCATGAGCTGATGGATGGCATGTGGCAAGGCGTGCCTCCTAGGCGTCGTCGCGGACGGAGGCGCCGAGGCCCGCGCGCAGGCGCAGCCAGAAGCCGTCGAGGGTCTCGGACGTGGCGACCATCTTGTCTGCAAGGCAGAGAAGCGCTGCCTCGCGGCAGCTGGGCGGCATGGGTGTGAGGGGAAACATGTGCCTGCGGACCATGTTCTGCTCGATGGGGCCGATGCCAAAGTCGCGGATGGCGTTGGCGCAGGCAAAGCCAGGGTGCCTGAAGCCGTGGAGCCTGTGGCTGGGGTCGGGATCGTGCCAGTCATAGAGGAAGTAGTCGTGGAGGAGGGCGCCGCGCAGGAGGGCGCGCTCGTCCACGGGGATTCGCCAGCTGCGCGCGAGGCGCACGCACTGCCGGGTGACGGAGAGCGAGTGGGCGAAGACGGTGGTGGTGCCGTGCTGGATGCAGCGCCGCTCGATGCGCATGCCCTCGGAGTCGAGGATGTCCTGGCAGTGTCGGCGGACGAGGTCCATGCTCCGCGAGCTGGGGCTGATAGGCTTTCGTGGGACGCTGGAGGGCATGCGATGGTCCTTGCTGCTGGCGTTGTCTGCATATGACGGGTGCCATTATCTGCCCGCCGCGGTGTCGTGGCGGCGCCTTCGACCCGATTCCGCCGAATGCGCAAGTGGCGGGGCGACGGCCCCAGCGCGAGCGAACGCGTGCCGTCGGCGCCCAACACGCGCGAACGCACGCTGGTGTCATCCAACACGCGCGAACGCACGCTAGTGTCATCCAACACGCGCGAACGCACACGTGTGATTGCATTTGTCCAGATGCTGGGAGCCGTGCATGTGCGCAACAGCGTGCTCGCTGCCTGTCGCGTGCGCAACAGCGTGTTCGCCGAGCCAATTGTGCGCAACGGCGTGCGCGACGGCTGCGGCATCTACTGACAACGCCCAATGCGTCTGCCGCGTCATCGATAGCGCCAAACGCGTCCACCGAATCGTCGAGAACGTCCAACGCGTCTAATCGACAGCAAACCCCAGGTCAGTTTTTGTCTCTAGACGCGTTGGACGCTTTCGCGCGGGAGCCAGACGCGTCGGACGTTTTCGTACAGGAGATAGACGCATTGGACGCTTTCGCGTAGGAGATAGGCGTGTGCATCGCTAGATGTGCGCAGTGGCGTGCGGGTGAGAAGGGCGTGCGCATCGGCGTGCGGGTGAGAGGGGCGTGCGCAGCGGCGTGCGGGTGAGAGGGGCGTGCTCAGCGGCGTGCGGGTGAGAGGGGCGTGCTCAGCGGCACACGAATGAGAGTGGCGTTCGCAGAGGCGCTCGCCCAGCGTGCACGCTCGCCGAATCCCAACGGCTCCCATGTCGCGCCATTGGGTACATAGCTTTACATAACTCGAACCGCCCGCCCCTCCGCTCCATGCGGTGTGGGTAGCGGCGCAGGCCACCAGCAGAAGGGAGTCTGGCATGAACATGCAGACCGATGACGACAAGCTCAGCTTCGTGGGAGACTACGGCGACGTGCTAGGTGAGGTCTCGTTTCCCGAGGACGAGGACGGCATCCTGAACTTCAACCACACCTACGTCGCGCCCAGCGAGCGCGGCAGTGGCATGGCAGGCCGCCTCATGGGCCAGGCCGTCCGTCACGTGCGCTTCGCGGGTAAGAAGGCCCGTGCGACCTGCTCCTACGCCATCCGCTGGTTCCAGAAGCACCCGGAATATGCCGACATCCTCGTGGAGCCTCCTGCAGCCGAGCCGGCAAAGTAGTCTCGCTCCCAGCAGGTGAGGGACCTGCACCTCGTCAGGGCAGGCGAGAGGAACCCGCCTTCTCGCATCAGCCCAGCCGCATGTGCACGAAGAGGCGCGCCCGCAGCCGAACCCAGCTGCGTGGGCGGCGCGATTGAGGGGGGGGCGGCGTCGTCGATACGCCACCGCCCGGGCGGGG